>JADFOM010000155.1 GCA_022562835.1 Acidobacteriota bacterium
TCCTCGGTGGCGTCCGCCACAATCTGTTCACCTAGCGCATCGATTGTGCCGCCCGACAACAATGCGCCATCGACCTCGCCGATCGGTGCGAGGCCCGCAGAGATGGCCGGAAACCGATCGGGCGAGATTCCGATCGTCTCGCATTCGACCGGGTCCCAAACCTGCCCATCCGAAAGCGGCATCGCAGTCCTCGCGGTCGTCGAGTCGATCGAACCGACACCGCTCAAAGCCGCATTAGCGACGGCCTGTGCCGGCCAGTAGCCCGCCGCATCGGGTGTCTGGGCCGCGTGCCACGCTGCGAAACCCTTGAACTCACGGCCCTCGTCACCTGCAATACCATCGGGCCGTCCGCGGGCATCGCCGTACAAGAGACCTGGGCCTATCGGATTACCCTCCACATCGACCGGACACAACGAGGGAACCATCGCTGCAACGGTGACCGCAGACACCTTGTGTTCAGCGCTGACCGCAGCCCACGCCGCACTTACGCCGTCACGCCAAGCCAGGCCAGCATCGTGTTCAAACACGTTGGCGTTCGGTGCCCGCAGCGGATGACGAATCTGGACACGAGCCAGAATCTCGCCACTCTCGTCGGCCGCGACGGCTTTCACCGATGTTGTACCTATGTCAATCCCAACCGTCACGTTCGCCATTGGGGCACACTAGACACCCCGCGGCTAGCTTTCGAACCATGCCAAAACCCGTTGCACTCGTGACAGCACCGCTGCGTGGCGAGGCCCTCGAACGACTGCGCGAAATAGCGGAGGTTGAGTTCGACCCCTGGATCGAATACCGGCCCATCAAGTTGATGGGACCCGATGACCTCGCAGCCCGCATCGCCGAGCTCGGCGCCACGATCCTCGTATGCGAAGCCGACTTCTGTTCGGGTCCAGTTTTCGATCAACCCCTGTTGGTTATCGGGTCCACGCGGGGCGACCCGACCAACGTCGACCTCGCCGGTGCGACAGCGGCGGGCATCCCCGTCATTCACACGCCTGGACGTAACGCTGACGCCGTGGCCGAGATGACGTTGGCGTTGCTATTCGCGGTTGGCCGCGGCGTCGTCAACGGCGACCGAGACATGCGCACCGGAAACGTCTTTGGCAAAACACTGCCCTATCAGCGCTACCGGGCATGGCAGGTCGCTGGCCAAACGGCCGGCATCGTGGGACTAGGCGCCGTCGGACGCGCCACGAAGTGGCGCCTTGAGGGTCTCGGGATGACCGTCATCGCAAGCGATCCGTTCGCCGAGGACGCCACATACGAACTCGACGACCTCGTCGCTCAAGCAGATGTGGTGACTATGCATGCAGCGGTCACACCAGAAACCACTGGCCTAATGGGTGCTTCGCAGTTCGCCGCCATGAAGCCCGGGTCGATCTATCTGAACTCGGCAAGGGCCGGGCTACATGACACCGACGCTCTCGTGGAGGCGCTGACCAACGGACCGCTCGGCGGTGCTGGGCTCGACCATGTCGACGGTGAGACGCTGCCGGAGGGCCATCCTCTAATCACCCTCGACAACGTCGTCCTGACGCCGCACATCGGTGGCGCCACCTACAACGTCGAGGTCAATCAGACCGAAATGATCGTGAACGACATCGAACGTATTCTGCACGGCGAGAAGCCCGAACACATTGCGAACCCGGAGGTTCTGGAATGAGTGACACAACATCGACCGACATCCGCACTCAAGTAGTCGCTGCAGCGCACCAAATGTACGCCGACGGGCTTGTCGTCGGCACCGCTGGCAACGTGTCGGGGCGCCAGGCCGACGGCAACATCTGTCTCACCCCCTCGTCAACCCCCTACGACGACGTCTCGCTCGACAACCTCGCCATAGTGGACCTCGCCGGCACGCCGGTCGAGGGAGGAAACCCATCGTCTGAGAAGGCGATGCACCTGAGCTGTTATCAGAAGTTCGGCGAGGTCGGTGGCGTTGTTCATTGCCACCCGGTCCATGGCTCCATGTTCGCCGTCGCCGGCAAGACCATCCCCGCTGTCATCGAAGAGGTGATCGTCTACATCGGTGGCGACGTACCGATCTCCAACTATGCGACGACGGGAAGCGACGAGCTAGCAGCGGAGGTGGTTCGCCATCTCGGCGATCGCAGCGCCGTGTTGATGGCCAATCATGGGATGATCTGCGTCGGGAAGTCGCCAGCCGACGCTCTACATACCGCACAGGTCATCGAGCACACAGCGAAGATCGTCTACGGCGCGATGATGCTGGGCAATGTCACGCCTCTACCGGAACAGGTAGTCGAGACGTTTTCGGGCTACTACGGCATGATTCGACAGAGCTGGGCGAAATAACCACCACGCAGCTCCTAGGAAACGCTGATCGGAACCTTCGAGTAGCCGGCGACGTTAGACATCTGCACACGCTCGAGACCGTCCTTATCCACTGAGAAGCTCGGCCAGCGCCTGGCGATCTCTTCGAGCGCAACGGCGCTCTCGAGCCGAGCCAACGCCGCGCCGAGGCAGTTGTGGATGCCATGTCCGAACCCGATCGCAAGTCTCGGCGGACGGTCGATGTCGAAGCGAGACGGATCTTTGTATTCCCGGGGATCATGGTTGGCCGCCCCGGTCAACAAGAAGACCGGTTTACCAGCCCTTACCGTCACCCCGTGCCATTGCGTTTCATCCACTGATAGACGCCCCTGGTATTGCGACGGAGCGCGGTAACGCAATGTCTCCTCCACCGCGCCGTAGACCTTCGAACCATCTTCGAGCAGTTTGGCCCACTCGCCTGGGTGATCATCAAACGCGACCACCGCCGAACCGAGCAGTTTGGTGACGGTCTCTGAGCCAGCGGCAGCGAGCAGCGAACAAAACCCGGCTATCTCGTGGTCGCTCAGCGATACGAACTCACCGTCGTCGGTCTCGACTTGCGACTCGATCAGCGCCGTCGTCATGTCGTCGCCAGGGTGGAGGCGCTTGTCGGCTACGAAGTCGACGAAGTAGACGGCCTGGTCAATAGCCGCCTCGGCCTGAGCAGCCGAACCGAGTGGCTGGCCCTCCTCGCGGGTGAGCATCGCGTCGGTCTGATGGCGGATCATCTGACGGTCGGGCTTGGGTACGCCGAGAATTGCACAGATGACCTCGACGGGGAACGGACCAGCGAACTCACCGACAATGTCGAACTCCGAGCGATCCATGAGCGGATCGAGGTACTCGGCGATGAGATCGCTCACCATCGGCTTGTGGGCCCCAATGGCTCGCGGAGTGAACGATCGCGATACGAGCTTGCGGTAGCGCGTGTGTTCGGGCGGATCCATCATGATGATGCTGCGGTTCATGGTCGCAGCGAACTCGGGGGAGATGAGCTGGTCATAGGTAAGACCATGTGTCGACGTGAAGCTCTTCGTGTTGCGGTGAACGGCGACAACATCGTCGAAACGACTAAAGGCATAGAAGTCCCACTTCTCACTGTGAAAACAGGGTGCCTCCTCACGTAACAGTTCGTAGGTGTCATACGGGTCGTCGAAAAAGTCCCTGCTGAACGGATCAAAGTCGACGGTCATGGCGCCTCCCGGCTCGCTCTAGTTCGCTTCGACTGGCTCGAACAAGGGTACGTACCATTCACCGCTGTGCTCAAACAGCACACGCAGCCGCATCCCGATCTCGACATCGCTATGGTCGCAACCCACGATGTTAGTGGCGATGCGGATCGTCGGATCCTCGTCTATCTCGACGAACCCGAACACATACGGCGGATCGAAACCGGGGATGAATGGCTGATGATTGATCGTGAACGCGGCCAACGTGCCGGTGCCCGCGACCGGTTTGGGCGACAGATCCCGACCATGGCAGTACGGACAAACCGGTTGGGGCGGATGGTGGAAGCGATCGCAGTCATCGCAGTGCAGCAGGCGTAGGAAACCGTCCTTACCCGAGGTCCAGAAGAATTCACCCTCGGCCGACGGGGTACCGATGTAACGCAGCGGCAGTTCACCCTGCGCGTTTGCCATGATCGTCGACTCGGTTTCGGTCATGCCACACCCTTCGTCAGCAGGAGACAGCCAGACTCTGGTCCGCCGCCCGCAGCGACCGCGGCAACTTCGGGATCGCCGGCGATTTGACGATCGCCGGCCTGGCCTCGCAATTGCAACACACCCTCATGCAAGAATCCGAACCCGTGCAGACGTCCACCCGAAAGCTGACCGCCCCAGGTGTTGAGCGGCAGTTCGCCATCCGGGGCGATCCGCGTCCCTCCCTCGACGAACGGGCCACCATCGCCCTTCTCACAGAAACCAAGGGCCTCGATCCACGCCAGGGTCAGCCAGGTGAATCCGTCGTAGAGCTGTGCGGTGTCGACATCGCTTGGACCGAGGTCGGTGCGTTCCCACATCGATGCAGCAGAGTCGCGCATCGCCATCGTGGTGAGGTCATCGAACTGATCCCAGCTAGGTCGCCCTCGTAAGGCCGTGCCAATGGCATTGATACCGATCGCCCCGTGCGGGGTATCGGGCGCATAGTCACGATGTGACACGATCACGACGGTCGATCCGTCACAGGGAACGTCGCAGTCGTATAGACCGAACGGCTCGGACACAAGCCTCACGTTGAGGTAATCGTCCATCGTCATGGGCTCGGTGTAGATCGCCTTGGGATTGCGTGCCGCGTTGGTGCGAGCATTGATCGCGATCGCTCCGAGCTGCTCGCGAGTCGTTCCATATTCGTGCATGTGACGTTGCGCGTAACAGGCGATCCAGTTGGAGGCCGAAGATGCACCGTAGGGGATCAAGTACTGGAATGCCGACGGCAGCGAACCGCCTCCCGACCCGCCGCCTGGACGTAGCGCACCGCCAGAACCCTCGATGACCGTTCGGAAGCAGAGCACGTGTCTGGCCAAACCGGCAGCTACCGCAAGCACGGCCTTGTGGACCGCACCGAGCTGCCCAGAGGTCTCAGCGCCGCCGTCTCGCCAATTGAGCGAGAAACGCAGCGCCTCGTGCAACTCAGCGCCTGTCGCACCACCGAAGCTCCCCGCCATTGCCGGGTACGTCGAGATGCCGTCGATATCAGAAACGGTGAGACCTGCGTCGCCGATCGCCCTGAGTGACGCTTCGATGGTGAGGTCGAGGCCGCCACGATACAAACGACGACCGATATCGGATTGAGCGCTACCTGAGATGATTGCCTGGCGCTCGAGGGGCTCGTTCATGTTGCCGCCTTGTCTCCAGGCTCAAACAACTCTGCGGTCACTACCTCGCGGGCCTGCGATGACTCGCCCTCCCATGTAACCGTGCCGTGGGTCAATAAGGCCACTCGGTCACACAAGGCGAGTGCTGGGCCGAGCTGCTGTTCGACGATCAACAGGCTCGTGCCGGCGGCCCGAATCGCTTCTAAGGACTCATACACCGTATCGATCACGACCGGCGCCAGTCCAAGCGACAACTCGTCGGCGATCAAGAGACGGGGCTCCTCCACCAGCACCCGCGACAATGACAACATGCGCTGCTCTCCACCCGAAAGTGTGCCTGCGATCTGCTTGCGCCTTTCGCCGAGGCGTGGAAATAGTGCATAGGCGCGCTCGAGGCCTTTGCGAGCCCTACTTCGGCCAAGACTGCGATGGAACGACAACATTAGGTTCTCATCGACAGTGAAGGTCGCGAATACTGATCGGCCTTCGGGCGCATGCGCGATGCCCGCCTGAGCGAACTTGTAGGCCGGCTGCCCGGTCAGGTCTTCGCCGTTGAACAGCACCTTGCCCGAGGTCGGTACCACGGTGTTGTAGGCACGGGCCAGACGCGTGATCGAGTCGAGCAGGATGAGTAAGCGGGCTCTAATATGGATCGCTACTAGTCTTGCTGCGTGTCTTTTTCTACTTGCACATAAGTCCGACGCTAAGCCCTCACCTGATGAGTCAGACCACGATCAGGTCCTTTTCTACATGTACCTCCCCTGTGAAGCAATGGTTGTCAGCCATGAGTTCATGACGAGACAGATGCTAGACTACGAGAAGCAGTACAACATGTGTCTGGTCAGTGCTATCATATCTGATTTTGAGTGGGCTAGGTTGCTGTGTGTGTACATCAACCACGATATAGACTTCAAGTACACTAACCTAAAGTCTATAGAAAAAGCATATCTTATAATGGTGACTCTAGGAGCATGTGTTGGTATGAAAGGAAGTCGTGTACAAAATGTTGTAAACGAGCTCCAAGGTGAAAAAATTGATATCGTAAAATGGTCTGACGACTTAGAAACATTTGCAAAGTCAGCGTTAGCACCTGCTGATAT
>JADFOM010000156.1:0-2081 GCA_022562835.1 Acidobacteriota bacterium
GAACGATTCGAGTTCGTAGGGCTTGGTGGCGCCGAGATAGTGCGACTTAAACTCGTTCCAGATCGCCGAGCCGCTGATCTCTTTACCGGTGGTGTCGGTGATCTGTTGCACCACGCGGGTGAATTCGATCTGCAGACGCCGCGGCAGGTCGAGCTCTTGTTCGGTCTTGAGCAGGTAGGCCACGCCACCCTTGCCCGACTGCGAGTTGACCCGGATTACGTCTTCGTAGGACCGTCCAACATCGACAGGATCGATCGGCAGGTATGGCACCTCCCAGAGCGTTTGACCGGTTCGCTCCATCGCGTCGAACCCCTTCTTGATCGCATCTTGATGCGACCCGGAAAAGGCTGTGTAGACAAGATCACCGACATAGGGATGACGTGGATGAACGGGCAGCTGATTGCAGTGCTCGGCGATGCGTCGGCTCTCGTTGATATCGCCCAAGTCCAGTTCGGGATCGACGCCCTGACTGAAAAGGTTCAACGCGAGGGTCACTACGTCGACGTTGCCGGTGCGCTCTCCGTTGCCGAACAGGGTCCCCTCGACCCGATCCGCTCCGGCCATCACCCCAAACTCGGCGGCCGCTACAGCAGTGCCGCGATCGTTGTGCGGATGAAGCGACAACACAACTGCTTCACGATTATCGATATTGCGATGGAACCATTCGATCATGTCGCCGTAGATGTTGGCGGTGCTCATCTCGACGGTTGCAGGAAGGTTGAGGATCACGGGGTCATCCGCGGTCGACTGCCACACCGCCATGACCTCTTCGCAGACCTGCTTTGCGTAGGGCAGCTCTGTGCCTGTGAAACTCTCCGGTGAGTACTCATAACGCACCTTGGTTCCGGCGACGTGTTTCTCGTTGGCCTGGCACGCCTCAGCACCCTTGACAGCTATGTCGATGATGCCTGCCTCGTCGAGTCCGAAGACCACGCGACGTTGCACCGTCGAGGTCGAGTTGTAGAGATGCACGATCGCCTTGTCGGCACCTTGGATGCTCTCGAAGGTGCGCTCGATCTGTTCTGGCCTTGCCTGTGTGAGCACCTGAATGGTGACGTTCTCCGGAATTGCACCCTCGGCGATGATGTCGCGGATGAAGTCGAAATCGGTGTCCGACGCAGCCGGGAATCCGACCTCGATCTCTGGGAATCCGATTTCTACCAGCTTGTCGAACATGATGCGCTTGCGGTCGGCGTCCATTGGCTCGATGAGTGCCTGGTTTCCATCGCGAAGGTCGACGCTGCACCACAGCGGTGCTTCGGTGATCGTGGCCGACGGCCAGGTGCGGTCGTCGATGTCTATGGGTGGGAAAGCTTGGTACCGCTCGATGGGCATTCGCCCGGGTTTGTGATTGCGTGGCATTGGATGCTCCTTTTGGGCCGCGCCAGAAATGGTCAGGTCATCGGGCCGGAGCTCGTTGCGCATCGCAGTTGTTGGATGGTGAGCTCCGAATGTTCAGAACCCCGGCGCGCCTGGTCAGACGGCCGGGCACACGAGTCGGCGGTCAAGAAGTTCCATCACGGTGCAAAAGTATAGCAGCTCGATCCCGGTGGGTTCCGGGCCCGTACGATCGAGCGCCTAGGTCTCGCGCGGCGAAGGTTGGGCAAATCCACCCGATGTGGTTGTCGAGTGACAAGATTGCCCCTCATGGAGCTTCGAATGCTCAGCCAACCGACGCCGGATGGGCCGATCGAAATGGTCGACCCGTCGCGTTTCGCGGAGTTGGTGGAGGCCGGTGGGTGGGCGTGGCTCGATGTCACCGCTCCCGAGCGTGTGTATCTCGACGAGATTCAGCGGATCCTCGGTCTCGATGAATCCGGCATCGAAGATGTGCTCGATATCGAACTGTTGCCGAAGATCGAGGACTTCGGCGATCACCTCCTCGTCATCTTGCACGCGTTGGTGACGCGCGGCGATCGGGTCGACACAGCAGAGATGGATGTGATGCTCACCGACAAGGTCGTAGTGACGCTGCATCACGAACGGCTGGCCAGCGTCGATGTGTTGTGGGACGTCGCCCAGCACCCCGAGGCCGTTCCGGGCCTCGGCCCGGCGGCGGATCTCTACGCCCATTTCGGCAT
>JADFOM010000156.1:2091-6243 GCA_022562835.1 Acidobacteriota bacterium
GCTGGATCCTGGCGCGGCTGTGTGAGTTGATCGGTCGGCGCTTCCTCGACGTTCTCGTCGAACTGGACCGACGCATCGAAGATGTAGGCGACCGAGCGCTGCACGCTGATTCGAACGTTCTGGGGGAGGTGCAGGTGCTACGACGCGAAGCGGCGACCGTGAGGACGATGTTGCGGCCCCAACGCCACGTCTTGCGCGCTCTCGAGGTCTCGCAACCGTTTCTGGTCACCAAACGGGCCTCGACGACATTTGGCGACGCGGTCGACATTCACGACCAACTCGTTGAGTCGCTCGAAACGTCACGTTCGCTGCTCGCCGATGTTCTGGACACCTATCGGGGTACGGCGGGGGAAAAGCTCGCGGAGATCACGACGCTTCTCACCGTGTACGCCGCCATCATCTTGCCGTTGACGCTCGTCGTGGGGTTCTTCGGCATGAACCTTCCCAACATGCCGCTCCAGGACAGCGCGTGGGGTTGGGTTGGTGTCACCGCGTTCATGATGATCGGCACCGCAATGTCATGGACCTATTTCGTCTCGCGAGGGTTCGTCGGCGCGACCAGCGTTCGCTCCCGCGGGGCGCGCATTGCCCGTGGTCTAGCCAGCGCCGTCCGCCGTCCCGCACGCAGCCAAGGTTCCGAAGGGTCGATGGATTGAGAGCTGTGAACGGGTCCGCTGCCATCGTCCTCACGTCAGCGTTCGACTCAGCGATTCAAACCGCTAAGCCGAAACCTGTAGACACGTTGTACGGCACGCCGATTCTGATGTTCGTGCTCGAACAGATCGAAGCTTCCCGCATCGATCGGGCCGTCATCGTGACCGGAGAGCTCGGCGACGAAATCGCCAGACTCATCGTCGACCGCGGATTCGAGACGAGATTCGAGGTCGTCTCGCAGTCGGTCCAACGGGGTTCGGCCGATGCAGCGTTGCTGGGATGTGAGGCCTTGATCGGCGAGGGATTCGATGCCGTCGCGATCGACGACGTTGTCATCCTGCCTAGCGATGTCGTCTTGTTGAGCGGCGAGCAACTCGATGCGCTGCTTGAACATCACCGCTCCGATGAGGTCGCTGGCACGGTGATGTGTGCGGACACCGAACGGACGGGCGCCGTCTATTGTGTTCGCCACGAACTGCTGGTACCTGCGTTGCGTCGGGTCCGTCCCGACAACGTTGAGGGTGCACTGTTGTTGGTCGACGTGCTCGAAATATTGGAGTCCGCCGGCCACCGCGTCGTCAACATGTTTGTTGATGCTGCGACGGTCGCGGGCATCGACGATGGCTTCGGCTTGGCTCGTGCTGAAGCTGCCGTCCGCCAAGCGATCAACGATCGGTGGCTGCGCCGCGGCGTTCGTATGGTCGACCCGCAGCGCACGTACGTCGATAAATCCGTTGATATCGGTGAGAATGTCACCCTCATGTCCGGGGTCGTTCTCGAAGGTTCCACCGTCATATCCGACGGCGCTCTTATTGGACCCGACACACATTTGGTCGACACGACGGTTGGGCAGGGCGCGATCGTCGACAAGACATCGGCGGTCGGCGCCATCATCGGCGACCGGGCCCATGTAGGACCATTCGCAGCACTTGGACTGGGCGCTCGGGTGGAACCGGATGCCCTTACCGGACCGTTCCACGCCGATCCACCCCTCTGAATCCCCAGAACTTCGGGCCCAACCATTTGGTCCCACGATCGCAACACCTTCGGGCCTTGAGTCGCATGGATGCACCGTAAACACGGTTGCGGGGCACCACGATCGACACAGCCGCGTTTGGCTCCGCGCTAGCGCAGAAGGACGCGTTAGAATCGCGCGCCGCGGCTGGGTGGCCGTTCTGTTCGCTGTGTAAGTAGGGGTGCAATGGAAATCATCACCAAGAAGAAGCTTCACCTCGTTTCAGGCCGTTTCGGCCGACCATTGGCAGAGGAGATCGCTTCGGAGTTGTCCGTACCTCTTGGCGAGGCCAACCTCGTCAACTTCGCGAACGGCGAAGTGCATTGTCGCTATGGCGAGTCGATCCGAGGCAGCGACGTATTCATCATCCAGTCTCATGGGATGCATGAGGACATGTCGATCAACGACGCGATCATGGAACAACTCGTCATGGTCGACGCCGCAAAACGTGCTTCGGCCAAACGAATCACCGTGGTGTGCCCTTTCTATGGCTACGCCCGACAGGATCGAAAGGCCACAGGTCGCGAACCAATCACGGCGAAACTTGTGGCAAATCTGTTCAAGACTGCCGGGGCGAGTCGGCTCGTGAGCGTCGATCTGCATTCGGGCCAAATCCAGGGGTTCTTCGATGGCCCTGTCGATCACCTCACCGCAATGCCAGTTCTAATCGACCGCCTTCGCGAGATCGAGGGTGAGATGGTCATCGTGTCGCCCGACGCCGGTCGGGTGAAGGTTGCCGAGCGTTATGCAGGTCAGCTCGGCGCGGATCTGGCGATCGTGCACAAACGGCGGCTCAGGGACGCAAACAACACGGTCGAGGCCAAAGACATCGTGGGCGAGGTGCAGGGCCGGGTCTGTGTCGTGATCGACGACATGATCGACACAGGTGGCACGATCGTCGCCGCCGCTGATCTGTTGAAGGAGAAGGGCGCTTCTGCGATCTATATCGCTACGACCCACGCCGTGTTCTCGGGCCCTGCGGTCGACAAGCTCAAGAACGCTCCAGTCGAGAAGGTCATCATCACCAACACGCTGCCGCTGCCGGCCGAAAAGGAATTCGACAAGCTTGAGACTCTTTCGATTGCGCCGATCATCGCGAGGGCGATCAATGCGGTGTTCAAGGACACCAGTGTCAGTGAGATCTTTCAGGCCGCCAACTACGCGTGAAGATGATTCTCGGTTGGTCCCGCTAGGGTTACAGGTCGTTCTTTTCACGTGATTCGGAAGGCAGCTCGAGATGGCTGAGCTCGTACTAAAAGCAGAAACCGGACGTGAGATTGGCACTCGTGAGAGCCGCCGTCTCCGTCGTGAGGGCAAGGTCCCCGCGGTCGTCTACGGACTGTCCGATGACCCGCTTTCGGTTTCGGTCGAATGGCCCTTGTTGCGCAAAGCCATCACCACAGAAGCGGGCCTCAACGCACTGATCACGCTGGAGATCGACGGCGATCGACAGCTCAGCATCGTCAAGGACCTGCAGCGGCACCCCGTTCGGCGCGACGTGATCCACGTTGACTTCATCCGCATCGACGCCAACGTCGAGCTAGAGGTCGAGGTACCCATCCAGCTCGTCGGCGAATCGCGCGAACTCATCGCCAAGAGCGGCATGGTCGACCACATGATGCACAGCCTGACCGTACTGAGCCGCCCCGCTTCGATTCCCACAGAATTCGAAGTCGACATCTCAGACCTTAACGTCGGTGACTCGATTCGTGTCATCGATGTGGTATTGCCCGACGGCGTACGGACCGAGGTCGATCCCGAAGAGGCGATTGCGTCCGGTGTGGTTACCCGCTCAACGCTCGAAGAGATGCGTCGCGAGGAAGAAGCGGCCGAAGAAGCAGAAGCAGCAGAATTTGTCAGCGGCGACGACGGCGACGGCGACGGCGAAGGCGAGCCGGAAGCTGGCGACGGCGACGACTGATTGCAGGGAGCCGAATTCTGTGGCTCTGCGGAAACGTCGTGGAGCAGCGAGTGATCTGCTCGTGGTTGGACTGGGTAACCCCGGCGAGGACTACGCGCACACTCGGCACAATCTCGGTGCCGATGTCGTTTCACTACTAGCGAGCCGACATGGCGGCGCGCTCCGAGCCGGCAAGAACAACGCGCTCGAGGACACGGTGCGCCTAGGCGGTCACCTCGTCGGCCTGGCTTTTCCGATCACCTACATGAACAATTCGGGTTCCGCGGTCAGAGCGTTGCTGCGCCGTCACTCCATCACCGACACGGCTCGCCTTGTCGTGATTCATGACGAGGTGGATCTAGCGGTCGGCCGACTCAAGATCAAGTGCGGGGGCGGCAACGCCGGCCACAACGGCCTCAAGTCGATCGAACAGCACATTCACACCAAGGAGTTTGTGCGGATTCGTCTCGGCGTCGGCCGTCCGCCCGGCAGGCAGGACACGGCTGACTATCTATTGAAACGGCCATCGAAGGCGGACCGCATCGAACTGGACATAGTCGTTGAAAAGGCCGCCGATGCCGCC
>JADFOM010000157.1 GCA_022562835.1 Acidobacteriota bacterium
GTGTCTTTGCCGACAGTTCGGGCCAGTTGATCCTGTGGCGTGCCCTAATGGGTGCCGGCGCAGCGTTCATCATGCCGGCCACGTTGTCGATTGTGGCGACGGTCTTTCCGCCACGTGAGCGGGGGCGCGCAATCGCTATCTGGGCCGGATTCGCTGGGGCGGGTGGCGCCATTGGGCTGATCTCGAGCGGGCTACTCCTCGAACGTTTTTGGTGGGGGTCCGTACTGCTGATCAATGTGCCGATCTTGGTGGTGCTGGCCATCGCCATCGTGGCGTTCGTCCCAGACTCGCGCGATGAGACGGCCAGCGCGCTCGACCCGGTGGGTTCGGTTCTATCGATCGTTGGTCTAGTCGCGTTGGTCTACGGAATTATCGAGGGGCCCGAGATCGGTTGGAGCAGCGCGGGAACGCTCGGTGCGTTCAGCATCGCGGTCATCGGCCTTGTCGCCTTCGTGGTCTGGGAACTCCGGTCGCAGGCACCCATGCTTGACCCACGATTCTTCAAACAGCGCGAGTTCTCGCTCGGCGCGCTCACGATCAGCTTGGCGTTCTTCGGGCTCTTCGGGATGTTCTTCGTTCTCACCCAGTTCTTCCAGTTTGTGCAGGGCCACTCACCGCTTGGCGCAGGTCTGAGGATTCTTCCCTACGCCATCGTCTTGTTGATTGTTGCGCCGCGTTCGGCTGGCCTGGCCGACAAATTCGGCCCGCGGAAGGTGATTGGCGCCGGGTTAGCCGTCGCGTCCATCGGCTTTGTCGGTTTGGCATTGTCTAGGCCCGACACGCCCTATCCAATGACTGCGCTGGCGCTCGTCATCGTTGCAGCTGGCGTCGGAGTGTTGATGCCGCCGTCCACCACGGCGATCGTGGCCTCGTTACCGGAGGACAAGGCGGGTGTGGGATCGGCGGTGAACGACTTGACCCGCGAGGTAGGCGGTCTGATCGGAATCGCAGTGATCGGCACGCTTGTGTCAGTCGGCTACCGAGCCAACCTGGGAGACGCAACCGAGGGCCTCGATCCCGAGCTTCAACACGTTGCCGGAGACTCAATCGGTGCGCTGCTCGGTGTGGCCTCCAGCCTCCCCGCCGACGTTGCTGCTCCGATGATCGAGGTCGCGGGGGAGGCTTTCAGTGATGGCCTCCGGATCGGCATGTTTGCCGCCGCCGGATCCATGGCCGTGGCCGCAGTTCTTGTCGCCGTTTTCTATCCGGCAGCCTCCGAGTCCCAGCAGACGGGCAATTAGGCGTTACATTGCCCGTTTGTTATTCTTAGGACGCGTCGCTAAATGGCGACTGCTATCAGGGGGAATTTATGCTTGCCTACGACTATCCGCTACTCGGAGTTTTCTGGAGCCTCTGCATCTTCGCGCTGCTCGCAATGTGGGTCTTCGTTGTGGTCTGGGTTTTCATCGACAACTTCCGTCGCACAGACCACCACGGGGTGGCGAAGGCACTATGGGCTCTGGGAATCATCTTCGCGCCCATCATCGGCGTATTCGCCTACCTAGTCACCCGTCCGGTCGACCCATACGTAATCGTCACCGAGGTCTAACTGCGCTCGGTTGGACTTCCTAAAATTTTCGAATGTGGGCGGGGGCGGTGCCAGCGGTAAGTCCCCATTTTGGTTAGTCCTGTCAACAATGCGGAGGTATCTCGGCGATGAGCCGTGACCGCTATGAGGCAGATGGTCCGTGCACCGGTCAGCGTCTACGGTGGACCACGCAGCGACAAATAGGGGGCCGGGCATGCCGGTGGCACAACTCGATGGGATCGAGATCGCATACGAGTTGGTCGGCGAAGGCCAGCCCTGGGTGTTGACGCCGGGTGGCCGATTCACCAAGGAGGTTGGCGGACTGCCCGAGATGGCCCGCGCCCTAGCCGATAGCGGTCGCCAAGTACTCACATGGGACCGGCCGAACTGCGGTTCGTCGTCGGTCGTGTTCAGGGGACGGTCCGAATCGGAGGTCCAGGCCGAAGCGCTCGGTGCTCTTCTCCGTCATCTGGAACTCGGCCCTACCGTGATTGCCGGTGGGTCCGGCGGCTCGCGTATTTCACTGCTCACGGCGGCTCGCAATCCTGATGTCACCGCGGGACTCGCGATGTGGTGGATCAGCGGCGGCATTCCCGGACTGCTCCAGCTGGGCAACTACTACTGCATGCCCTCGGCCGATGCGGCCTGGCACGGCGGAATGGAAGCGGTCCTAGAACTAGACCAGTGGCAAGAGGTGCTGGAGCGCAACCCGGCTAATCGCGAGCGCTTCTTGAACATGGAACGTCAAGAGTTCATCGAGGTGATCGATCGCTGGATGATGGCCTACTGCCCCTGCGATGACTCGCTCGTGCCCGGACTCGACGACGAAGACGTAGAAGCCCTTTCGGTGCCGATTCTTGTGTTCCGCGGCGGAGCATCGGACATGTCGCACCCCCGTAAGACGTCCGAAGCCCTCGCCGGGGGACTGCCTGGCGCAGAGCTGATCGAGCCGCCCTGGGGTGACGAGGAGTGGAACGAGCGAATGATGGCGGCGGAGCAGGCGGGGTCGTTGTTTGTTCACTGGCCGCAACTGGTCCCTCAGCTCGTCGACTGGGCTGAGCGCACCGTCGGTAGTGATCAATGATCGACAACAACAGCCGGGCTCGACGACGTCAATCCGACCCGGAGAGTAGGAGCAGGCCATGACAGCCCTGACCATTCAATCCGTCAGCGATGACTCCCAGCTCGGAGCGCGCGTGGGTGGTGTCACGCTGGAGGCTCTAAAGGAACCTGAAGCGCGCGAGCAGATTAGCGACCTATTCGAAGAAAGAGGGCTGTTGATCTTCGAGGAGGTCGAGCCGGAGCCGGAACTTCAGGTGGCGATCAGCACCATCATCGGACCGCTCAAGGACCATCCCAGCAAGGCGACACCGCGGGTCGGTGGCGACGGCATGCTCGGCGTCATCGAGATCAAAGTCGAGCCGAGCGAGGAGGGCAGCGTTCGGATTGGTGACCGTGAGCTTTCGGCATGGCTGCCATGGCATTTCGATCATTGTTATAACGACCAACTCAACCGCGCGGCGGTACTGCGGGCCGTCGAGAGTCCGGCCGAAGGGGCGATGACCGGCTTCGTCGACGGCATTGCCCTCTACGACGCCGTATCTTCCGATGCGCGCGAACGGATCGAGGGCAAGATGGTGCTCTACGCAATGGACGTGATCATGGAGAACCTCCGTTACGGGCGCCCCGAGGGGTTCGTCGAGATCAACGCGTCGGGCAGTGCGGCCGATGTCATGGCCGAGTACGCGGATCGACCGCGTGCGCTGCATCCCGCCGTCTGGACCCGCAGTACCGGCGAGAAAGTTCTGCACGTTTCGCCCTGGATGGCCAAGGGCATCGAAGGCCTCGACGACGACGCTGCGGACGTACTCCTTACCGAGATCTGTGACGAAATCGTCGAGGTTTCCAAAGGTCTCAGCTACTTTCACAAGTGGAAGCCGACCGACATGGTGATCTGGGACAACTGGCGGGTGCTTCACTCCGTTTCCGGTATGGCGCCCAACAACGCCCGCTGCATGCACCGCACGACGATCGCCGGCGACTATGGACTCGGCCGATTCGAGGAGACCGCGTCTGCTCACACCTAGCGTTGGCGTGGCGGATCTCTGGGGGAGTCTTAGCGTTGCCCTGACCAGCGTTGCGCTCTGCGGCTAGGTTGGATCGATGGATCAGCTTGCACCGAACCATCACGCGGACTACCCGCAGTTCGCCGGGCCCTTCGGCTACGTCGCTGGCCTGACGATGACAGTGGGACGCGGCCGCGATGCGCGGCTCGTAGCCGATATGGCGGGTCTGAAGCCGACCGATCACGTGCTCGACCTCGGATGCGGACCCGGTACTGCGGCCCGCATGACCGCACGCGGTGGTGTTCGCGTTACGGGGGTCGATCCGTCCAAGCCCATGTTGGCGCTCGCCAGGCTGCTCTCACGTTTTCGTAAGCCGTCCGCTGAGATCGATTGGGTTCGCTCAGGTGCAGAGAACTTGCTGGTCCCCGACGATGCGGTAACCACATGTTGGTCGCTGGCCTCCGTGCATCATTGGCCCGACCTCGAGCGAGGTCTTCAAGAGGTGCACCGCGTGCTTTCGCCCGGGGGTCTCTTTCTGGCGCTCGAGAAACGAACGCAGCCAGGAGCGAAGGGCAACGCCAGTCACGGCTGGACCGCCGATCAGGCCAAGAGGTTTGCGTCGATGCTTGCTGAGTTCGAATTCAGCAATGCCGAGGTCACCAATCACGACCTCGGTAGGCGCAAGGTTGTCGTGGTTATCGCACACAAGGCCGAGACCGCCTAGAAGGTCTGGTGTCAGACACCGCGGTGGGGTCAGGCTGCTGAACTGCCGACGAGTTCGCCCATGGTCGGTCCGACCTCGTCCGCGATGGGCTGAAGGGCTTCGATGTCAAAGCCGTAGACCCGCGCCGGATTCTCGGCGAGGATCGCACGGACGTCGGTTTCGGGGATGCCCTCGAAACAGCGAGCGAGTGACTTGCGCGTGCGCGGCCAGGTTCCCTCGGGATGAGGGTAGTCGGCTCCCCACATCAGCCTCGATACTCCGATGTCATCTCGCAGCGCAGCGTCGTAGGAACTCATGAAGGAGGCGGCGATGGTGACCTGACGTTCGAAGTACTCGCTGGGCTTGAGCTTGGCGGTGTTGTCGATTCCTTGGAAGAACGGGGCCCTATGGATGCCGTCGAGCAGCATCAGGGTGTCGGGCACCCAAGAAGCGCGGGTCTCGGTGAACACGACCTGCATGTCGGGGAATCGGTCGAGCACGCCCGCCCAGATGAGGATCCAGAGGTTGCGCTGCGAGAAGAACGTTGCCTCGGTCGCGTACATCAGCATGCTGACGATCCCGTAATCGCCATAATCCGGTGTGCCGCCCCCGCCGTGGATGTGCACCGGCATCGCGTGTTCCTGACAGGCGGCCCACATCGGGTCGTAACACTGGTCGAGATAGGGGGGAAGGCCCTCGCCGGGAACCGTGGGAATGATGACCCCCTTCATGCCGTTGGCCGCGGCCCATGCGATCTCTTTGACAGTCTCATCAAGATCGTGCACCGTGAGCATCGCCAGTGCAGCACGTCGTCCTGGCGAGTCGTTCGCGAAGTCGACGAGCCATCGGTCGTAGGCTCGGTTGCCGGCGGCCCGAAGCTCGAACTCGGCGGACTCGCCAAACCCTCCAAATGGCACGCCTCCGTTTGGAAACAACACTTCGCCGACCACGCCTTCGCCTTCGAGCACACGCGTGCGTATCGACGAGTTCCACTCGCCGTCGCGGTCGTCGCCCGTCTCCTCGTCCAGCCCGAAGCTGCCTTCGTCGGTGAACAGCGAGTCACCCTCACGTCGCGCCTTGCGCGTTGCAGCCCGTTCGGCTTTCAGGCCGGTAGCGAACTCTTCGTACCGCTCGCGGTAGGCGGGATCGATGTATGGCACGTAGTCATCGGGTCGCCCCGTCGCATGGCCATCACAAGAGATGATCACCTGTCGTTGGTCAGTCATGTTTCACCCGCGTTCGGTCGAGGTTCTTTGACCACTTGACGAGGCGACGTTGCGCCGCCCCGCTGGTCAAAGGGTAACCGGCGACCTGCAGGCAACTCAAGCGCACAGCTCAATTCGCCTTGATGAGCCTGGCGCAGAGCATCTTCGAGAGGTTCAGCAGGAACGTAGCCGCCACCTGGGGGTCGTCTGCGATTAGGGCACGCAGAGCACCGTCGCTCATGCTTAGAACCCTCGGACCGGGTGTAGCGGCGTACACGTCCGCTGTGCGGGGTAGGTCGAGAAGAAACGCTGTCTCGCCGAAGGCGTCACCGGCGCTGAGTACACCGACGAGCCGGTCGTCGACCTTGACCTCGAGTGTGCCATCGAGAACCACGAAGATGTTTCGACCGGTTCCCCCTGCCTTCAAAAGACGATCGCCAATATCACAGGAAATGATGTTGCTGCGAGTGAGGCAACGTTCGATCTCGTCATCATCGAGCCCGTCGAAGGCACCGATCGTCGTATCTGCGAGTTCCGCGAGAGCGTCACGCACAGAATCCAGGTACATGTCTGGAGGCACCGTTGCCCCGCTCAGGACACTGCCCGATCCGTCGAGCGCCCCAATGACCTCGTCGTTGAACCGGATCTCGCCGATTTCCTCGACCTCGTGCGCGGCCAGCACAATGACCATGTGCAAGAATTTATTGTCGCTCCCGGTGGTCGAAACATGCACCAGCACG
>JADFOM010000158.1 GCA_022562835.1 Acidobacteriota bacterium
AGGTCACCGAACTCGCATGGGACCTCGACGTCGCCGAGGATCTCGACCACCCCGATGTACGCGCACTGCTTGCAGCCGAACGCAGGAGAGCACGATGAGGGTCGATCTCGCGACGCCGGGCTCGGCGCTAGCAATCGCCGCACACCCCGACGATGTCGAGTTCAATTGCGGTGGCACGCTTGCGAAATGGGCCGCTCAGGGCGTCACAGTTCACCATCTCATCTGCACCGACGGGTCGAAGGGAACATGGGACCCAAACGAGAACCTCGATGTACTCGTCGATACCCGCGTTGTCGAACAGCGCTCCGCTGCGGCGGCACTCGGCGCATCCGGCGACGTCGTCATGCTGGGTCGCACCGATGGTGAGCTGACCAGCGACGCTGGCACCGTCGAGGAAATTGCGCTATGGATCCGTCGCTTGCGCCCCGAAGTGGTGTTTGGTCACGATCCCTGGAAGCGCTGGCGTTTGCACCCGGACCATCGCGCCGCCGGTCAACTCGTCTGCGACGGCGTTGTCGCCGCTAGAGACCCACACTTCTTCGCCCACCAAGACGAACCTCATCACCGCCCGGACGCTCTGTTGTTGTTCGAGACAGACGAACCGAACCACTACGAGCAAATCGAGACTGGGGCGAAGATCGCTGCACTGCTAGAACACCGGTCGCAGTTCGTCACAACGATGCAAATCGATGATCCGGACGACATTTCGCAGCGAGACGCCTTCGCGGCAATCATCAGTGGCGAAGCACGCAAACACGGCCGCTCCATCGGCGTCCGCTTCGCCGAGCCGTTCCGCTCAATCGCCACGTGAGATACATCCAGGCGACAGTTCTGGCTGCGGGCTCGTCCTACTGCGACACCGGACGGGACAACAAATCTTCAATCAGCTCGCAGAGACGTAACGGCTGATCGCCCTGGATGCTGTGCCCGGCATCGGCCACAACGGTGTGACGCACCTCGGGCTGTAGCGAACGGAACCGCTCGACATCCTCATCGGACACCACGCTCCAGGCGCCACCCTGCCACAGATCAATCGGGGCAACGACCGCAGCCACCTTGTCCCAAAGGTCTCCGAAATCGGGCATCTCCCCGCCCTCTGATTTCCACCCACGCATCGGGTCATAGCGCCACGACCAACGTCCGTCGTCAAGTTCACGGGCGTTGTGCAAGATGCCACGCCGCAAGCTCGACTCCGAACGAGTCGGATTGTGCTCGATGGTGCGTTCGAGAATCGCTTCGAAAGACTCGAAGAACTCGGGCCCGTCGACAAACGACACAATCGGTTCGGCCTTTTCGTGGTCGGTTCCAGGTGTCACATCTACGACACCGAGGCGTCTCACCAACTCCGGGCGGTCCGCCGCTAGGCACACCGCCGTCAACCCGCCCATCGACATACCGATCACGGCATCGGCTGTGGGAGCCAGAGTCGCCACCACGTCTGCGACCTCGTTGGACAGCACCTGGGGAAGATAATCTTGCTTTGGCCGCCAGTCGGAATGGCCGTGCCCGGGGAGATCAATAGCGATTAGCGGACGATCCAATGCCAGCGCAACCGTGTCCCAAGTGTGCGCGTTTTGAGCACCACCGTGGAGCAAGACCAGCTCCGGCGGGCTCTCACCCCAGACCAGAGTTGAAACCACGAGACCCTCGACAACGGTGTCGACTCGACGCACGGTTGGATC
This sequence comes from Acidobacteriota bacterium, assembly GCA_022562835.1. Classification (GTDB taxonomy): domain Bacteria; phylum Actinomycetota; class Acidimicrobiia; order Acidimicrobiales; family SHLQ01; genus JADFOM01. The sequence continues at coordinate 1,683 of JADFOM010000158.1, forward strand.
GCTGGTCCGGTCCAAACCGGCGTCTGCAGCGTTGTCGGCAAACATCGAGAACTCGTCGTAGGTCATTGCACTCCCTAGGTTCGTGTCGGTTCTGAGGCGGCCGCGCGACGCCCGCCGCGTCGTGACGTCGCGCCACGAATTTCCCAACTGAAGTTGCGCGCAGAATAGACCGCCGCGGCGCTGCCCCAAAGGGCCATGACCGCAAGACGATCCCATTCGATCGCAGGCGCTTCGGTGAAGGGACTGAAGGCAGCGCCGAGCGACTCGACAAAGGGTCGCAAGGGAAACAGATCGCCCACAAAGGTCAGCCACCCCGCAGTGTCGCTGCCCAGACTTATGAATACACCCGATGCAATCGCCATAGGCAGGATCGTCGCGTTGGCCAAGGCGGGAGCGGAGGCCGCTGACGGCGCAATCACTGCGAGAGCCACGCCGAGCGACGCAAAACAGCAGATACCCACCGTGAAGCTCAAGAGAATCGCCGGCATCTTCGCGGCCTCGATCGATAGGTCATAAACGAGCCATCCAACGCCGATCATGAGGGTGCCCGACACCGCCGCGATCAGTGCTGCCGATCCGATGACACCGCACATCAAAGCCGAGGTGGGCAGCGGCGTCCCTCGATGTCGCTTAAGGACTCCGGTGTCTCGCTGGGTTGAAAGGAAGATCCCGATGTTCGTATAAGTAGCCGACGCGATCGAGAACACCGCTAGAGCCGGCGCATAGAACTGCGCCGTAGTCAATGTTCCAAAGGACGTATCGAAGGTGTCGTTGCCAAACACTGCAACGAAAAGAACCAACATCACCAAAGGGAGGAGCGTCGAGAAGAACGCCGCGACCGGTGTGCGGACGAAGAGCCGGTTCTGGTACCGCGCGTGAACCCACGCCAAGCGAGCAAAGCTCGGCCAATCATTCATGTCGGGTCCAGCTTCACGTCGCCGTCGAGGAGGTCGAGGTACACATCCTCGAGGCTCGGACGACGCAGCTCTAGATCATGGAAACTCACCCCGTGTTCGATCGCCCAACCGGTGAGCGCGTGAAGATCCTCGGTCGGGTCATCGGTACTCAATGTGATGAAACCGTCGGACTCTGTGGCGCGATCGGCCATCGTCTCGGGAAGAGATCCGTGTGGCGCGCCGGACGCGGCGAAGCGGATCACCGGGTCGCGCGAATGTGGACCGATGATTGTCTCGGGTGTGGCGTCGGCGATGACTCGGCCCTTGTCCAACACGATGATGCGATCAGCAAGCCGGTCGGCCTCGTCCATGTAGTGCGTCGTCAACACGATCGTCGTCCCACTGGCCCGTAGCGAACTCAACATGTCCCACGACGCACGGCGCGCCGCTGGGTCGAAGCCGGTTGTTGGCTCGTCGAGAAACAACAGTTCGGGATCTCCGATCAGACCGAGAGCGACATCGACGCGCCGCTGCTGGCCACCCGACAGTGTTTTGATTCGCTCGTTCGCCTTGGCGCCGATATCGACGGCCTCCATGACCTCATCCACACCGCGTGGGCTGCGGTAGCTGGCGGCGTACAACTCGATGGTTTCGGCGACTGTGAGCTCGACATCGAAACCGCTTGACTGCAAGACGATGCCAACACGGTCGCGCAGAGTTCTATCGCCATTGGCTGGATCTGTTCCGAGAACTGAAACGTCTCCACCATCTCGTGAGCGAAAGCCCTCGAGAATCTCTACCGTCGTCGACTTCCCGGCACCGTTGGGTCCCAGAATCGCCACGACCTCTCCGTAGCCAACCGAAAAACTGATCTCGTCGACTGCGACGAGATCGCCGTAACGTTTCGAGAGGCCGGCGACCTCGATTGCCTGGGACAAGGACGCTCAGATCTCGGGGTTGAGCGAGTAGGTCCCAACGACCGATGCCGTCGCCAGAAGATGGCCGTCCATCGCCGCTCGCGCTTCTGCTAGACCGAATTCACCGGTCAGGCCGAGCGTTTCGATGTCGAGGGCATGAATCGTGAAGTTGTAGTTGTGGACGCGTTCGTCGTTTTTGGGCGGGCACGGTCCGTCATAGTCGCCATAAACACCTTCCATCTCGGGATCACCAGCGAACCAACTCGTGTAGTCGTTGTGCCCAGAGATCCCGATCGGTCCTGCACCGGGCTTCTTGCCGCGCACTGTTACTCCATCGCTGGCGGCCGCTTCGGAGATACGTCGAGTCTGGGCTGCAATGTCGATCATCACCCAATGCGTGAACTCTGCTCGTGGCAGGTCGATGGGCACGGTGACACCAGGCTTGTTGACGTTGGTCGCGTCGGTCGGGGCATCGCTATCGATGCACAACACAACGAACGACCGTGTGTCGGGCGGAACATCATTCCACACCATCGCGGGATTGCGGTTGCCTCCCATGCCGTTCAGTCCGCAGAACGCGAATCTTTCCGGGATCGGTTCGCCATCTCCGAATCCTTCGATATCGAGGCTCATCGCCACCATTGCTGCACTCCCCTAGTCACGCCACGCGAATGTCTTGCACTACCGCTGCGTCGTCGCGCACAATACCCTGTCGGAAAGCCATGTGGCACACCTCAGCGCAACGAGAACATCCGTGACCGAGACGACGATTATCGCCGAGTACGGCAGCAGGTTCGACGCGGACCTCGCCGTTGCGAAGCTGTCGGGACACGACATCATCGCGGCGACGTGGTCAGACCCTGCAGCCTCGATCGCTCCACACCATGTGACCGACCGCGTTTTTCGCGTGGTGGTCCATGCCGATGCCGCCGAGGACGCCCGGGCACTGCTCGAGTCTGACCCTGCGGCCACCGATCTCGATGAACAGTTCTACTTTCAAGGATTCGCTCAGCGTCCGGTATGGGTCAGGAACACAACTCTGATAGTGCTCGCAGCAGTAGCAGGCCCGGTACTCGTGACGGTGACCATCTTGGCGTTTGGCTTGTTGGCCCATTTCATGCCCTAGATGGGGCACGCAGGAGACTAGGAGGGTATCAGTGAGGAGACCGACGCAATCTCGATCGTGTCTTGAGTCGGCTGCTGACGCCATAGTTTGATATTGCCAAGGTTGTCGATCCATTGAGCAGCTAGCACCGTCTCCACCACCACGGTCACCTCGCGTTCTGCGATGCAACGCTCGGGTGCGACCAGCAGCAAACACGCCACCAGGCGTGTTCCGCCGACGATCTCGGACAGCCCCATGCCGGTCGAGTAATCGTCTCGGACCGTACCGCCGACACGACGAAGCCGCTTCAGGACATCGCCCAATTCACTTGGCTCAACGCTGGTGACCTCGCGGTAGAGATTCTGAACCCATCCACGCACCAGCCCGTTGAGTCGATCTGCCACCTGTTCCGGTTCGCGGTCGGCCACTTCTACAAGGCGCTGCATACCGGGCAGTTCGACGCGTTCCCATGGTCGGCGTCGATGCACCATGTCAGGACCCGCCGGCGCGATGTACACGGTCGGGCCGTCGATACGACCGGTCACCGTAGAAACCATGCAGAGCACAGCGGTTGTGTCGTTCGGCGGGTTCATCGCATCGAGCGACGTATCGATCGATCCGAGAAGGCGACGTGCCGCTGATTCGGTGCTTCCGTCGGGCTCTCGCGCGGTCAGATCGATGCGGTCGAGTTCAAGTACGGTGTTGTCGTTGCGGGCGAAAAGCCGCTGCGCGATCAGCGCTACAAGTGCGGCCGCGACCATAACGCCCGTACAGACCAGAATTAGATCCATTGCCCACGCACCTCGAAGTTTTCCAGCGAACCACCGGCCCGCTGTCGCTTCCCTGACCTGAGTGTCACAGCCGGTGCACGCGGACTCAATGGGCTCGATGGTTCTATTTGATGGGGCTGATGGCCCATGGCTTATTCGCCAGCCGCGTATGGCTCCCCGGCCATGGCCGCCGAGCCGAACACCGGCTCGATGAATGATCCATAGTTCGGGCCACGACGAAGGCTGTTGCCGCCATCAACCGCAATGATTTGGCCGGTGATCCAGCGTGAATCGGGTCCGATGAGAAACCTCACGAGTGCCGCTACGTCCTCTGGCTCACCGACACCGTTCATCGGCGTGTTCTCGATGTAGCTGGCGTAGACCTCAGAGTCGCGCGGAACACCCTCCATGATCTCTGTCGTTGTAAATCCTGGTCGCACGGCGTTGAACCGCAGACCTGATACACCGAATTCATCCGCGGCATTGCGCATCATTGCTTCGATACCCGCCTTGGCTGCGGTGTACGCACCGAAATAGATGTGGGTCACGTCGCCTGCGATTGATGACATGCCAACAAAAGAACCCCCGCCAGCGGCCACCATCCGACCAACCGAATGTTTGATCGAGAGCATCGTGCCCACCACGTTGAGCTCCAGTACACGCTTGAACTCGTCTGTGTCTTGGAGGTGGAACGGCGCGATTGCGCCACCACCGCCCGCGTTGGCAACGAAACCGTGCAGGTGACCGTGCGCGTCGGATCCGGCCTCGCACAGCGCCTCGACCTCGTCCTCGTTGGTGACGTCAGCAACTACGTAGGAAATCGACCCGCCGTCGCCTGGGTTGATC
>JADFOM010000159.1 GCA_022562835.1 Acidobacteriota bacterium
GGCAGCCTGACTCGGTGAGCAACCTCGAAAACCCACCCCAGTTGATCGATCTCGACGGCACCTACAAACACGCGATGGTGATCGTCGCGCACCCCGACGACATCGACTTCGGCATGGCGGGGACCGCTGGTGCGCTCGTCGACGCCGGCGCTGAGGTGAGCTACTGCCTGGTGTCATCGGGCGAAGCCGGCATCCCCGAAGACATGGATCGCGATGAACTGAGGGAGATGCGTATTCGCGAACAGACCGCTGCGGCGGCCGCTGTCGGGGTGAGCGACCTGCTTTGGCTCGGCCAACCCGATGGTGCGCTCGTCGCCGATTTGCATCTTCGCAAGGTGATATCGCAGGCGATCCGTGAGGTGAAGCCCGACTTGGTGTTGACCCAATCGCCGGAGCGTCGTTGGGACCGAGCTTTCGCGAGCCACCCAGATCACCTGGCGGTGGCCGAAGCGACGATGGCCGCGGTATATCCCGACGCACGAAACCCGCACGCCCACCCCGAGCTCGCAGCAGCGGGTCACGAGCCGCATGCGGTCAATGAAGTGTGGGTCGGCATGCTCGAGCCCGTCGATGTGTTCGTGGATATCTCCGCGGTGATCGACCGCAAGATCAAGGCATTGTCGAGCCACACGAGCCAGGTTTCCTGGATTTCCGATGTCGATGCGCTACTACGCGGATGGGCGATCGAAATGGCGGAAGCGAATGGCCTGCCCGCTGGGTCGATGATCGAGTCCTTCAGGCGGGTGACCACCGGCTGAAAGGCCTGCCGCCGCGGCTACTGCTTGGTTACTACCCAGGCCTCCTCACACGGCCAGCGCGTCGACCAATCCAGCGAGGCGAGATGTTCGTAGCGCGTTTCGGAATCGGGCCCTGCATAGAGCTCGACCAGACGCTGCACCACAAGGCCGTTCTTGTTGAACAGGTCGATCCAGTCTCCGTGTGAGAGGTGGAACTCGACGCCGCTTGAGTCTTCCCAATCGAATCTCCACATGTCGCGCAGCGGTCGCTGCAACTCGGTCCCTACGGGTCCGTCGACCTCGAGCCACGGAATACAGAGCATGAACACCTGTGCGTTTCCCAGGAATACGAGCGTTCCTCCGGGACGGAGCACACGCGCCGCTTCGGGGATCCAGCGGTGTGGGTCACACCAGATCGCCGCACCATACTCGGAGATAGCGACGTCGAAGCTGTTGTCGGCGAACGGCAAGACCTCCGCGTCACCCCACAACAAGGGAAACGGCAAGTCGAACCTCGCCTGCATTGAGCGGGCTGTGGCCAGTTGGTCGGGCGAGTTATCGATACCCACTACGTTGGCCCCACGTGCGGCCAACCAACCGCCGACATATCCGGTCCCGCAACCAAGCTCGACCACATCGGCACCGTCGGCATCGGGCAACAATTTGATCTCGCTGTCGGGTACCCGCCAAAGCCCCCAGTGCGGGTCGGCCGACCAATTCGACTCAGCGGCCTGCGCATACCACTCGGCTTGTGCATCCCAGTAGCGCCGGTTTGCCTCGACATGTGAGCCCATCGAGCAATGTTAGAACGAGTCGAGCCCTGGGAGCTGTCCGCTCGGTGTCCGCCGGCGCGATGGTCCTCGACTATATTCAGTGCCCGTGAACGTCGTTGTCACCTACAACTCACGGACTGGGAACACCCGACGTGCCGCCGAACTCATCGCTGGCGCGAGCACGATGGCAGGTGCCTCAGACGTCGTCGTATTTCCGGTCGAACGAGCCAACGAGTTCTTCCATGAGCTAGCCGAGGCCGACCTCGTGTTCGTCGGCACATGGACCGATGGTCTGATCCTGTTCGGCCATCGCCCCGGCGGCACCGCCAAGATCAAGTCCCTACCCAAACTTTGGAACAAGCGAGTGGCCGCCTTCGCTACCTATGCGGTCAACCCCGGCAATATCTCAGACAAGTTCGCTGCACTGCTCGAACGTCACGGTGCAACGGTTACCACCAGTGCAGCGCTCCATCGCAGACGACTCGAAGACGAGGTCACCGATTTCGTCGCAGACTCACTCAGCAGCATCTGACGCTTATCCGCAGCAGGCAGGGCCTCCACTGTTGACGACGGCTCCGCTGTTGACGATGGCCTCGAGCTCAACGTCGCCTGTCTTGACGTACCACTCCCAACGAACATCGTCGGGAGCGGCGAGCCAGGTTTCGGTCTTTTGGGCATAGCAACACTCGGTGTCATCGATACCGGTCGTCTCGAGTCCTGAGGCGATGAGGCGTTGTTCGGCTGCTATGACCTCAGCGGTCGACTCGGCCTCGACACCGAGATGATTGAGCGTTCCACCTCCATCGGTCGATTCGAAGAGCACGAACTTCAACGGAGGATTCTCGATCGCGAAGTTCGCGTAGCCGGGTCGGACCTTGGCGGGAGGACAGTCGAACATCTTCGAGTAGAAATCGACCGCCTCGTCGAGGTTAGAAACGTTGATCGCAAGCTGGAGGCGCATTGTTGGCCTTTCGGACTCTGGTTGTCGACGGTCTCGCCAACGAAGTCATATTGATGTCTGTCGATATGGTAGACGAACGCATCGATGTATGTCAATATGTTTTTCATGACGGAAGCGCCAATATGTACCCCTGACTGCTGCCCGGAGATGTTCGCCGCGCCCCTAGATGATCAAGCCGCCGGAGACCTCGCCGAGATCTTCAAAGCCCTCGCCGACCCGACGCGTCTACGGCTGATCAGCCTCATCGCTAGCTCACCAAACGCCGAGGCTTGCGCATGTGATCTGGCGGCTCCGGTCGGTCGCTCACAACCAACGGTGAGCCATCACCTCTCTCAACTCGTCGCTGCTGGCCTGCTCGAACGTGAACAGCGCGGCAAGTGGGCCTGGTTCCGACTTGACGATGATCGGGTCGCCGCAATCGCCGACGCGCTTACGCCAGCCGGCTCAAACGCCTGAACTCTGGCGCTCAATCCGCCGAAGCATCGCGGTGACGCCATGGAAACGGCTCTGCCGGAATGTCGACCCCGAGAAAGGTACACAATCGCTCGTACCCATCGCCTTCCATGATGTTGAACACGAGCAGATCACTCGGTCTCTCGGCAAAGTACGCCCGCACCTTGGCGTGGTGATTCTCATAGAGCGTCTGCCATGCCTCAACGTCGACCGTCAGGAAGGTGCCGTCGTACTCCCCCGCCGCCTTGCGGTCGATGTTGCGCTCAACATGGCGGCGGCGACTGTCGATCCAACCATCCAAATCGCGCGTCGTCATGACAAATTTCGAACCCGGGTACTGTTCATCGAGCACGTCGAAGCTCACGCTCAATCGTTGAATATCCGAATAGGCGTCAGCCTCCGGGAGGTAGCTCAGCAGCGGAACGCCTTCAGCGATGGCGCGTTCCACCGCTTGACGCGACGGCTGGCCACCCCAGTGAAGGCTGTTGAAGCCGAGACCTTCGAGGGCTTCGTGCAACGAGATAGTGCCGGTCTTGTTCAGACCGATACAGAAGATCTTCACCCTTCAAGCCCCTCAGATCGTTGGTGCGTGTCGAGCTTGCGCGCCACGACCACTGCGTTGAGATACCCGTCCATGTTCCCGGTTGGACGCTTGATTGTCGCGGAGAAACCTAGATCCGGCATTCGATCGACCAGATCCTCGCCGAAGTCGTTGAATACCAACGCTCCTCCACTCGGTGAGTTGTGGAAGTGTTCTGGCTGGCGGTGCTCGATCTCGCCGTCGCGCGTCACGGCGCGCACGATCGTCGCCCCAGACGGACGCATCGGCATCGAAAATATGTACCGACCTCCGGCCCGCAGCACACGCCTCACCTCACCAAACGCACGATCGGGATCGGGGACATGCTCCATGATGTGACTGGACACCACGAGGTCGAATGCAGCGTCGACGAACCCCAGACTCTGAAGATCCTGATACGCCCTGCGAAATGGTTTGAAGCCCTGGCCCGCGGGTGGTTCGAGGGCCGACTCGGTGAACCCGTCGAGAGTCATGAGTTTCGCGCGCAGCGGACCCGAGACACCCACATAGTGCAATGCGAAATTGGACAGAACCCCGTTGCACACGTCATCGAGCGAAGACGACGCTGTCTCGCCGTATTCGTCGACGATCGCGAAGGCTTCATCGCGATAACGAAGCCGGGTGCCGCACCGATCACAGGCGAAGTCCGAACCGGCCGCCTTGGTGGAGTCGCGGTGCTCGAAGCGTCCAACCCAGCCACACATGGCGCACCGGTCGTCGTAGGAGCGCGCACTCACGTCTCCAGCTCACGGCGGGTGAAAACAGGACTCAACGTCACATCGTCCTTGCTCAGCGCCTCCGCGCCGCCCTGTTGACGATCGATAATGCACACCGCCGTGTGGATCTTTGCCCCTCGTTCGCGAAGATCACCGACCGAGGTGATCAACTGACCGCCCGAGGTCACGACATCTTCGACAACCAACACGTTGCGACCCTCGATCGATGCACCTTCAGCCAGATTTTCGGTCCCGTAGGTCTTGGCTTCCTTGCGCACGAACGCAGCCGGCAGCCCCGTAGCGGCAGATAGGGCGGTCACCATCGGCACGCCGCCAAGTTCGAGACCCGCGAGGACTTCGGTGTCGTCGGGCACGAGCGGCACCATCAGCTGAGTCACGGCCGCGAGGAGCTGGGGGTCGGCCTCGATGCGGTATTTGTCGAAGTAGGTATCGGAGCGTTGACCGGAGCGCAGCAGGAAGTCGCCTTCGAGCTGAGCTACCGCGACGACCCGCTGGGCAATCTCGGAGCGATGCATCTACACCATCGTTCCCGTGTGGCTCCTCGAATGCAAAGTTGCGGATAGCCTGCGTTCATGCAGATCGACTTTTGGGTAGACCCCATTTGACCATGGTGTTGGCTGACGTCCAGGTGGATCGTCGATATCGCGGAGGAACGAGACCTAGAGATCAACTGGCGTTCGATCTCACTGCTCTTCAAGAACGACGTCGGGCCCGAAGCTGAACATTTTGGACCCCTCGAACAGGCCCATAAGCAACTGCGGGTGCTCGAGTCGGTCCGCGAAGCCGAGGGCAACGCGCCGCTAGGCGAACTCTACACAGAGTACGGCCGCCGAATCCACCACGACCATGATCTCTTCTTCGACATCGGCGACGCGTTGGAAGCTGCCGGACTCGACCGTAGCCATGCAGCAGCAGCGGACGATGCGCAACGTTGGGACCCGATCATTCGTGCAGACATGGACGAAGGCCTCACGCTCGCAGGCGACGACATCGGTACACCCCTGATCGCGTTGGACGACGACGACGGTGAGCGCGTCGCCATGTTCGGACCCGTGATCAGCCGAGTGCCCGAAGGCGAGGACCGACTGCGCCTCTGGGATGGGTTCGTGACTCTCGCGACCATGCCCGGCTTCTGGGAAGCCAAACGGACCCGGACTGAGCCTCCCCAGTTCGGCGAACGCCCCTGAGGACCCGAACGGGTAGCGAAGGCTCGACCGCTGGTCAATTCTTGGCCTAGCCCACATACACCTGACCATCGGGAAAGAACCCCGACCAAGCGAACCAGAACTCGTTGCGGTGCGCGACGAGATTGAGCTTGGTGCCCTCGAGTTCGCCGTCGGTAGCCTCTCCCAGCACGCTCCAGATCGAGTCGGTCTCTTCATCGCGGATCTCGTCGCCAACCGAAACCAACGTCAGGGTTTTTCCGTCTGCGAGCGTCGCGCTGTAGGCCGCTGCCGTGCCGATTACTGCGCTGTTCGAGATCGACGAGGCATCTAGCGCGTCGACGGTGGTACCGCCCCACAACACGACGATGGGTTCTCCACCGATCGTGTCGTTGATGACATGCTGCTCGACCAGGTCGACGAACCGGTAGGCACGATCGGCATCGCCAACGGTGACCCCAACGACGCGCTCGAGTGCCTCGAAGCGGTCATCGATCTCGTCTGTGTAGAAGCGCGGGTTAGGTCCAGACTGCGACGAGTAGCCGACGTACGGGTTGCGGCCGTAAGCACCGTCGCCGCGACCGGATTCCGGGTCGAGCGAGAGGCCGTTGGGGTGGCGTTCGGTGAACTGCTCAAACGAGACGATCGAACTCAACAACACTTCGAGTTGAACTCCCGCATGGGTTCCTACGATTCCCTCACCGGTGATCTGTTGCCACAGCGAGTCGGTCGCGTCGTCCCACATGACCAGATCGGACTTGCGCAGCAGGCCCGACACTCCGAAGCGCAGCGTTACGTCGTCGACGCG
>JADFOM010000160.1 GCA_022562835.1 Acidobacteriota bacterium
TCGATCGACTTCCTCGATCGTGCTCTCGACTGGGCCGTTGAGGGTCTCCCGCCGACATCTGACATCGCCACGTTCGAGGCGACGGCTACCGTCTATCGCAATACCCGCGGACCTGAGACCATCTTCGTCACGAGCGCCGACGGATGACATCGGCGGACATTACGCACCCCGGGCTCCTCGACAGGGCCGTCAACGCGGTCGGAGATCTCCGCGCGATTTCGGTGATGCGGGTATTGATCGGCGCTGTGGTAATCCGCCATTTGTGGCCTGCCCTGCGCGCCGAGGACACAGCGGTTGAGCGGTTCCACGTTCTGTGGTGGTCATGGTTGCCCGAACCATCGCCGAGCACCTACCGATTTCTTGTCTGGATCGGCGTCGCCGCCGGAGCAGCGATGATCCTCGGCGTTGCGGCACGCGCCGCGACCGCCGTCGCTCTCGCCACTGTCAGCTACCTGCTGTTTGTCGACATGACCGGATTCGCTCACAATCGTGGCTATCTCGTATGGATACTTCTGGGGCTGACGCTGAGTCCCCCCGGGCCACGACTTGGCGCGGCACATCTACGCGAACGGCGTAACAACTTGGCCATGGCGTCAACCGGCGTCATCTGGCCTGTTCTGTTGCTCCGCATCGTCGCGAGCTCTGTCTATTTGACCTCAGCGCTCACCAAGCTCGCCGACCCGGACTGGAGCGGCGGCCTGGTGTTATGGGATCGCGTGGTGCGGTTCCAACACGAGATCCCGTTCGATGGGTGGGTCCAAGATGTTCTGACCAGCCGCGCCTTCTACCGTTTCATGTCGCCTTCGGCGATTTTCGTCGAGCTATTCATCGGTCTAGGCGTGTGGTTTCCCAGGACCCGCCTGTCTGCAATCTGGGTCGCGATAGTTTTCCACTCATCGATTGAGGTCATGGCGTCGGTACAGACGTTCAGTTACACGGCAATCGCCGCGTTGTTGATCTGGGTGACACCTTCGGAGCGCGACCGTCAGGTGCTCAATTGTTCGCCGACGTTGGCGCGCCTGATCCGCTACCTCGACTGGCTGCACCGCTTCAGCGTCCACAGCGTCGCTGCGACCCAGTCCGAAGGGGTCGGTCAATCGGATGCGATCTTGTTGATCGACCGCGACGGCACCCGCCGCGAAGGTGCCGATGCCGAGCTCACTGTGCTCAGCCGACTACCGCTGCTCTTCCCGTTCGCTGCACCGCTGCTCGCAATGCACCGCTGTCGCAGCGGAGACCCGAAAGATCGCTGCTTGGAGAGGACTTAGGCACAGCGGTTGAGCAGCCCCAACAGACGGGGCCCGCGAATGTCTGCGAGTTTCACTGCGTCGCCGTGCTCGTTGTCCACGCCGTAGTCGCCTTCGAGCACGGTGAGACCGTTGATTTCCTGCAAGAGGATCGCCCGGCACGAGGCGTCGATGACCTCGTCGAGTTCGTGGGCGTCGAGTTGGTGCCCCAGGCCGGCGAGTGCGTCGCGATAATGGCCGATCAGCTCGACACCTACGGTCGCCGCGTCCTCTGGCTCGATCGAAGACGACAACAGGTAGGCGACGTCGTATCCGGGATGAGCAAACGCAGCGAGCGACCAGTCCAGCAGGACAACCTCACCGTCTTGCATGAACAACAGATTGTCGCTGCGCGGATCGCCGTGACACAACGTCACCGACCGATTGATCAGCTCGATGTCGTCACAGAACCGGTCGGCTATCTCATCGAACCTCGATACCTGGTCGGTGGTCAGCCAGTCGGCCCAACGTTGCGCTGCAACCGGTCGCGCACGGTGACGGAACACGCTGACGAAGGCGTTGGGCATCAAGGTCAAGACGGGCCGCAGCGCTGAACTGTCGGCGAGGCTCTGGTCTCCCCAGAACGAAGCGTGCAGCGTTGCCAGTTGTTCGAGAGTCGCCGCTAGTTGATCACGCGACGGAGGGTGGAGCAGGCCGTATACCTCACCGTCGGGGATGTCTTCGATCAACAAGGCATAACGACGGCTGGTGGGCCGGAGGAACCGTGTGATGTCCTTGGTCAACGCAAGATGGGCTCTCGACCCCATTTGATCGACCAGCTGCGAGCCGACAGCGATAATTCGGTCGCCTCGGCCGGGGTCGCAGTCGCTGCCCATGTGCTCTGGGACACGCACCGGAACTTTGTGTGAGAGCTCCTGATAGAAGCAGATCTCACGTCCGTAGGCGTCGAATGCCTCGAGCATGCCTCGGTTGATGAGTTCGGAGGTTGCAAACTTGGCGACAACGGTTTCTCGCTGATCCTCGAATGGCTCGTCGTAGCTCAGACGTACGCGCACAGTTTCGCCGGCAAACCCGATACCGCCACCCTTGAGCGGCTCGACATCGAGACCAACAACAAGCCGGTCAACCGGCATGGCGCCCGCCTGCCGCATCGCCGCGGTTATCCAGCCGGGAGAAAGTTCCGCTGGCGTCGAGGGGATGTATCGCAGGTTTTTTGCCATGAGGAATCCAGCGGCGAGGGTATACGGGCGGGTGATTGATGCAACCTTGATCTACCATCGGCGCCGTGACCGCTGAACTGAAAGATCGACTCGATCCGTCGACGACAGTCGTCATCTTTCAGGAGTGCCAAAACGGCGTGATTGGAGAGACCGCTGCACTGCCCGATCTAGCGGCGGCATGCACCCTTACGGTGATTCCACGGGGTGCCGCTATCGCGTCGGCTGCCCGAATGCGAGGTGTCGCTATTATCCACACAACGGCGCAGCGGCGCATCGATGGGTGGGGAGCCAACACAAACGCAAGACTGTTCACTGCCATGGCGCGGTCACCTGTCCAGCTCACTCCTGGATCCGAAGCCGCCGCACCGATCAAGGCGCTCCATCGCCCAGATGACATAGTGCTGTCACGCCTCCACGGTTTGTCGCCGTTCGAGGGAACAGAACTCGACTCGCTACTGCGCAACGCTGGTGTACGGACCATCGTGGCGTGCGGAGTTTCAGTCAACCTTGCCATCACCAACCTGACGTTCGACGCCGTCAATGCGGGCTACCAGGTTGTCATCCCGGCCGATGCTGTTGCTGGTGTACCCGCTGACTACGCCGATGCGGTTCTCGAACACACCCTTTCACTGGTCGCCACCGTCACAACCGCCGAGTCCATAGTCGACGCCTGGTTGTGAGCGAGGTCCATATTGTCGAGGTAGTCGATCGAGATGCTGCCGCGTTCGCCCTTGAGCCCGTCGACGGGGCGGTCCTAGAACGCAAGGTAGGTGACGGTCGCTTCGTTGGGGTCGAGGGTCCGTTTCAACATTACGAGCGGATCGTAACTACAGAAGACCGCAGTGACGGGTCGGTTGAGGTGTCGCAATCGGTGAGCTACAAGCTCGCGATCCCCATCGTCGGATGGCTGTTCGCTAGATCGATGCGCCGGGAACTCTCCCGTTTGCCCTCTCCCGACACCGGTCTTCCCTGGTGGTCGCCCCCAGAGCGTCTCACCGAGCGCAGCGCTCGCTCGATGGGACTTCTCTCAGGGTTGTCGTTCATCGTCGGGTACAGCACCGGGGTTCTTACACAGACGATGACCTTCGCTGCCGACGAGTTCGGGGCGTCGGACTCGACACAGTCGGACGCGTTTGCCGTGATCCGCGTCGGTGTCGTGTTTTCATTGCTGCTCGTCGCGATCGCAGACCGCCACGGCCGTCGACGGGTCCTCCTAGCGGCGGTGGCAGCGAGCTGTTTCGCCACCGCCGCGGGTGCGGTTGCCCCCAACATGGAGATATTCACCGCAACACAGACCGTCACACGGACTCTGACAACGACCGCTGGTGTACTTCTCGTCGTCGTTGCAGCCGAGGAGATGGGCCGCCGAAGCCGAGCATTCGCGGTGAGCGTGCTGGCGCTGAGCAGTGGGATCGGCGGGCTTATCGCCGTGCTCCTATTGTCGATTGCCGACCTTTCGGTGAGCGCCTGGCGCGTGCTTTTCGTAATCCCGCTGGTGTTCTTGCCGCTGTGGCATGTGATCGCGCGGTCGTTGTCGGAGTCGAAACGTTTCGTTGCCGCCGAAGCGACCGACGAGGACGACGTCTTGCGTCACACCAGCGCAGCGCGCCAAACCCTCCTGAGGCGTCTGGTGCTGTTCTCGGTGACGAGCCTGATCTTTGCGATCTTTCTGTCGCCCGCTTTTCAGTTGCTCAACGACTTCCTGCGCGACGACCGCGGTTTCTCTGCAGGTGACATCTCGTTGTTTCGCGTTGTGACCACAGCACCGGGCATCATCGGGATGGTGGTCGGCGGCAGAGCTGCCGAGCTGGTGGGTCGACGCGCGGTCGCTGCGGTTGCTATCGCAATTGGCGTCACGGGCCTGACCGGCATGTATCTGAGTTCGGGTCCCGCAATGTGGATGTTCAGCATTCTTGGAATTCTCGGCATGGCGGCGACCGTTCCCGCCCTCGGCGTCTATGGGCCCGAGATGTTCCCGACCGCGTTGCGAGGTCGGGCCAACGCTGCGATCACCGTGGCGGGAGTGTGCGGGGCGGTGATCGGACTGGTGATAGCTGGCAGGCTTAGCGACCGTTGGGGCGACCTCGGCGAGGCGATCGCCGTGCTCGCAGTCGGACCGGTTCTTGTCATCGCGATCGTGATTGTGTTGTTCCCCGAAACAGCGGACCGCGAGCTAGAGGACATCAACCCCGAAGACGCACCGATCCTCGATTACATGGAGGATTGAGACACACAGCTCCTGACAGCACGTATGCCCGACGCGCACCCCAACTACGCTGGCCGATAGTGACCATCGCAACCGAACCCGAACAACTCACCGCCGAGTGGCTGACCGGCGTGCTCAACAACGCTGGCATCGACGGACGGGTCGACGACGTCGACATCAGCGCGGTCGGTACGGGTCAAATGGCGCGCAGCTACCGGGTTGTTATTTCCGGCTCCGGCGATCTCCCCGACAGCGTGGTGTGCAAGGTTCCAAGTGATCAGGAAGTGGTGCGTGCGCTCGGCTCGGCCGGTTACCGCAAGGAGGTCAACTTCTACCTCCATCTCGCGGAGGCGGTGCAGACCCGGGTGCCGCAGTGCCATCACGCAGAGATGAGTGAAGACGCTCAACAGTTCGTGCTCGTTCTGCAAGATATGGCACCGGCTACCCAAGGCGACCAGATCGCCGGTGCCGACGCGGCACAGATCAACGCGGCGGCGATCGAGATGGCGCGGCTGCACCGACCGACATGGGGCGGGCAGTGCGCAGCAGACCTGTCATGGTTGGAGGACTACGACCCTGGCCAGCTCGGTTTCTTTATGCCGATCGCTCACGAACAGTTCATCGAGAACCTCGGCGATCGCCTGTCGAGTGAACATCGCGAGGTGTTATCGATCTTTACAGAACACGCTGTCGAGTGGACCGGTTCGATGCCATCGAATCAGGCGGTCGTCCACGGCGACTTCCGGCTCGACAACCTCCTGTTCGACGCGGACGGGTCGGTCACAGTCGTCGACTGGCAGACGCTGACCATCGGTGCGGCCGGATGTGATCTGGCATATTTGCTTGGCAACAGTGTGACCACCGACCTGCGTCGCGCTATCGAAGCTGATGTGATCGACCGCTATATCGAAGAACTCTCTATCGATGGCTACAGCGCGGCTGATTGTCGAGAGGACCTGCGTTACGGCGCGTTTCAAGGTCCGATGATCACCATGCTCGGCGCGTTTGCAGCAACACAGACCGAACGAGGTGACGACATGTTTGTTGCGATGGCCGAACGGAGCTGTGCGCAGATAGTCGACTACGACAGCCTTGCGATCTTGTCGTGACAAAAAGCCGCGGTCGCGGCGCCAAGGTCTCGACCGCGGCGGGCATCATCGTTGGTGGCGCGGTTGCCGAGGCGCTGATGTTCTCGATGAGCGACGAGACCTTCGACGCGTCGGTGCTCGGTAGCGGTGGAGAGCTGACAAGTTGTTGGGGCAACACCACAGCGCGCGCACTCTCTTTGGCCGAGGAGGTGCTGGGCGGCGAAACACTCGCGATAGATGTCGACGCAGCCGGGGTTAGCGCTGCGGCGATCGCCTACGCGGCCAATGGGTGGAGCGCTCCCCTTCTGGTCGATCAAGCGGCCACCACGATGATCGGCCATGTCGCCGACCTCATCGACAGAGGCCGCCTCACCGCGCAATCCGGCCCGGAGGACCGCTGCTTGGACATTGTGCGTACGACTAGCTATGCCGAAGTGGTCCGCTCCG
>JADFOM010000161.1 GCA_022562835.1 Acidobacteriota bacterium
GGACCCCACGCCGCGCGCCCACCCGTCGTCGGTTCCCTCGGCGAATCGGAATACGTCCGGGCGTGACCGGACCTGCTTACGGTTGCGAAACACCGCGATGAGGATCACGGCGATGAACCAGATCGGGATGCCCAGAAGGGCGAGTGTGGCCCAGATCATGCGAGCCGCTCAAGGAAAGTGGATCGCCAGATTGGTCGGGGTGAGGCATCGTCGGGGCCGAGTATCGCCCAAAGCATTACTACGCTACCCAATACATATCCTCCCAAGCTCAACATCAACACAAACGGCAGTACGAAGATGAATACGAGTTGAGAGTATCGAAACCAGCGCCATCCACCGCGCCGCCAGAGAACCACAAAGCTGGCGAACGTGATCGCCGCACAGGGGATCGCTAGTTGTGCGACGGCGCAGCTGGCGCGTCGTCGACCTGGAAAACGATTTCGTCCACGTAGCAATACCACCAGTTTTCGTCCGGCTCATAGGACCGGACCAACGGGTGTTCCGATTGATGGGCATGTGAGGTTGCGTGTTTGCCAGGTGAATCATTGCAGCAGCCAACCTGCCCGCAACTCTGACAGAACCGAAGGTGCACCCAGTCGCGATGCCCAGCAGCGATGCACTCGGCGCAGCCGTCGGCCGGCCACGGCTTGCGTTGAGATTGTAGGTCTTGAGGAACGTGCGGACACGGCGCGGTCATATCTAGTCCTTCGTGGCCCGCGTTGTGGTTTCGTTTCGACTCCGCTTGAAGTCGCCAAGCGTCTTGTTGTCCACCAGGTCCCCATAGTCGGGATGGCGTCTGATCCAGCCCGCCACGAACGGACAGGTCGGCACGATCACCGCTGAGCGGGCCCTTAGATCATCGAGCGTCATTCGAACGAGGAACGCGCCGGCGCCTGAACCCTGATGGGCTTCGTCGATCTCGGTGTGCACTAACCAGTAGCGACCGTCGCGCAGCTCATAGTTAATGAATCCAACGACCTCATCAGCGTCGATTGCCTCGTACCGGTGCATCTCTGGGTTCTGTTGCACCAACATCCGATCAGCTCGCTGTCCGCCAGCTATCGACCAGCGAGCGAATCGCTGCGAACTGATCCTCGACCTCGGAATGGTCGGCTCCGCCACGGACAATGACTGCGAGTGAGAGCATGAACGAGACGAGTGTCTCGGTGTAGTGGCCGACGGCTTCACCGCGAATTTCGCCGACTGCGGCGGCTCGCTGGAGGGCCGCCCTCATGCTCGTGCGTATTTCGTCGCGAAAACGCGCCGAAATCGCAACCATCGCGTCGTCGCGGTTTCCTAGTTCAGTTGTGGAGTTGACCGCCAGGCATCCGCGGGAACGCATCGGTCCAGTGCTTTCTTGGTAGACGGCATCGATGAAGGCGAAGACATCCTCAAGCCCTGACGTTCCGTCGCGCACTCCGTGCAGGGCTGCGGTGCGCATCGAGAGATAGTGATCGATGGCGAGGCCGAACATTTCCTCTTTCGACCCGAACGAGTTGTAGAGCGACGACTTATTGAGTCCAGTCGCTTCGACGATGTCGGTCATGGACGCCGCTGCGTAACCCTTTTCCCAGAACAGGTCCACAAGGTTATTCAGAACCTCATCCGTGTCGAATTGCCGCGGCCGACCCCGGCCTCTTGGCACCGTTTCGATGACCATAAGACCGACCATAACAGATTCTCTAGAATATTGGAAGGATCGGTAAAGAATTCGCTTGACATTTTCGAACCGACCGGTTCATAGTGGGTTTCATCGAATACTGAACCGATCAGTACATAGTGCCCAGGAGCGATATGAGCAGCCAATCCGCAACGTTGAACACAAGCGACACAGACGGCAAAGCAGTCGCACGCGACCCCCGCCGCTGGTTGATCCTTGCTGTGATGTCACTCGGGACGCTCATCGTTTTCCTCGACCTGACCGTCGTGAACACCGCGCTCCCCTCAATCGCTTCAGACCTGGGCGCATCAAACTCAGATCTCCAGTGGGTCGTCGACTCCTACGTGCTTGTCCTAGCCGGTCTGCTCATGCTCGCCGGCTCGATCGGCGATCGTTACGGCCGCAAGCGATGGATGACCGCTGGGCTCCTATTCTTTGCTCTCGGCTCGGTCGTCGGCGGCCTCGCAACCAGCGTCGAGACACTGATCTTGGCCCGAGCCATCCAGGGACTCGGCGCAGCGTTTGTCCTCCCAGCGACACTCAGCATCGTCACAAATACCTTCGACCGCGACGAACGCGGCAAAGCCATCGCCATCTGGACCGCGGTTGGAGGGATCGGTATCGGATTTGGGCCGGCGATCGGCGGTTACCTGATCGACCGGTGGGACTGGTCGGCCGCCTTCTGGATCCACATCCCAGTGATCGCGGTGGCCCTCGTCGGACAGACGGTCGTCAAAGAGTCTCGAGATCCTCGCCATGTCGGTCTCGACGTGCCCGGCGCGGTGACCGCCACACTCGGAATCTCGGCACTCGTGTTTGCGATCATCCAAGGCAACGAGGCGGGCTGGACCTCACCGTTGATCATCTCTAGCTTCACCGCCGCGGCCATACTGCTAGCTGCGTTCGTCAGAATCGAACAACGAGCCAAGTACCCGATGTTGCCACTGAAGTTCTTTCGAAACCGCGACTTCACCGGCTCGGTGCTGGTCATTGGCATGATGTTCTTCGCGGGACCAGCCACGTTCTTCTTCCTGACCCAGTTCTTCCAGCTCGTGCAAGGTCGCGACCCATTCGAGGCTGGTCTGCTCATCCTGCCAAACGCCGCCGCTATCGTGTTCGCCTCGGCACTCGCTCCGACCGTTACCAAAAGGTTCGGCCCTAAGCGGACCGTGATGTTCTCGGTAGCCACGATGGCTCTAGCCGCGGCACTGTTCGCCGGGATCGAGAGCGATTGGTCATCGCTTCACGAGATCGGCTTGATCATGTTGTTCGGGTTCGGCTTCGGGCTTGGGATGCCGGCGCTGACCGACTCGATCATGGCAGCCGTTCCCGTCGAGGACGCTGGCGTGGGATCGGCGGTCAACGACGTCAGTCGCGAGCTTGGCTCAGCGCTAGGCATAGCGGTGTTGGGCAGCTTCATCTCTGCTCTATACCGTTCCAACGTCGACGACGTACTGACCGGTCAGGTCGACGGCGACGTTGTCGAGATGGCCCAGGAAGGACTCGGCGTCTTAGCTGGCCAGAGTGCAACACTGACCCCCGACGTTGCACAAACCGCCTTCGCCGGCGCGAGCAGCGCCTTCATCGACGCCATGAACTCAGGTTTCTGGCTGAGCGCCGCGGTACTTGCGAGTGGCGTAGTCATAGCGGCGGTGATGTTGCCCAACAAGGCCAGAGTGGTCCAAGTTGAACGGACCCCCGACGAGGCCGAGGACCCGATCGTTCGAATTGACATCGTTCAACAACCTGAGCCGGCACTCGTATCCGCTGGCGACGGACCGCCCAACTAGGCGCTGGTTTCATAAAGCCGTCGAATGCGGACGGTACCATCGCTGCGCGGTACCTTAAGACTACGCGACCGTGGCGCGGGAAGGGCCCGTCGATGCTCCATTTCATTCTGACCGTCTCCAAGTCCAGGAGGCGGTCCGTGGACCAACCGATCGAAGCCCTTCTAAAGTCCGATTCTTCTCCTTCGATGAGCGAAGCAGCCAACCATGTTTGGTGGTCATCGAACCGCGGAGCAGTCCAATTTGGCGGATGGACCGATGAGTCGTGCGTCCCGTGGCAAGTGATGCCCGATCAGCTTGTGGCAGTGGGGGGCGAGCCGGTCGCAATCGAGCGACCGGTCGAGAACGGGGCCGCATTCCTGAAATGGTTGGCAGAATCTTCGCGGTCGCTAGCGTCCATGGCGACCGATGTCGACGGCCTCTATGCCCTCTTGCGATTCGACAGAAGTGGCGAGGGCGGCATCGTAACCGATCCCTTCGGTGTACACGCGATCTACTCGGGCGAGACTCGGTCGGCCACAATCTTCTCCAACAAGGCCAACCTGGTCGCCGCTGCGATGGAGGCGGAGCTAGGCCATCCTGTCGGGCCAGATCCAGAAGCGCTTGCGATGGTCGTCGTCCTCGGTCACATGGTGGGTGATGAAACCGGATACCGAGGGGTCTCGACCTTGCCGTTCGGGTGCAACGTGTCCATCGACAGGAAGTGCAGGGTGTCGATCGAAAAGACACAAGCGGATCCGTGGGATGTGGATGTGCGCCCTTCGGGTCCTTCAGTCTCCGAACTCGACGCGGTCGAAGACCGCATGGTGCGGCTCATTCGATCTGTGCTCACCCTCAATCCCGACAACCCAATAGCCGAGCTCACCGCTGGACGGGACTCCCGACTAGTACTCGCCCTGCTGTCTCGGGCTGGCCTCCTCGATGAGATCACCTTCTTCACACGCGGTGGAGAGAACACCCCCGACTTCGAAGGTGCGTCGACAATCGCAGACCGCCTGAATCTGAATCACGTTCGAACTTGGTGGCCGATTCCACTTGCGGGCTACACGGCCCTCTATGAGGAGCATGTTGAGCGCGTATCCGGGCAGCTCGGCTGCTGGGAGTCGAGCGAGAGCAGAGAACTGCCGAACGCAACCTTCTCCGGTCTGCTGGGCGAAACGTTGCGCGCGACCAATCCGCACTTCAGCGGTCAACGTGACCTAGACGTGCTCCGAGATCGGTTCATCCAGGTTGCGCGAAACAGAGCAGGGCCACTGAAACAGCCGGAGCTCGAACACGCCCTCGAAAGACTCGCTGCCGTGCTGCGCGAGCCACTCGACGAGGGATATCCCCCCGAAATCTTGAGTGACATCTTCTTTTTCAAGCATCAAATGCGTCGTCGGCTCGGTGCGCAGATGGATCGCCATTTTCGTCACTTCTACCCTCTCTACGTCGATGGAGCGGCGCGTACGACGTTCCAGTGGGGACCCACATCTCGCAGCGAGGACCTCCTACGTCGAGCACTTATGGATAGAGCCGATCTTGATCTCGGTGACTTGGGCTTCAGTCAGCCGAACAGGAAGACACCTCTCGCCAAGGTCGGCAAACATTCTGGCAAGTACCCATCGGTAAGACTGAGCGAGGGTGAACCTGGGTCTCGTGGTCTCATCAAGCTCGAGGCTCCCAGACGCGAAAACGCAATCACAGAGATACTCGAGGCGGCGGAGAATCCCAGGGGCTTTGAAATCATCGACCGAGACCAGTTCACGACGATGCTCGCCAACTACGACGCACTACCAACTATCGACCGCATCAAGCTCCATTGCGCGCTGACCCCAATCATCTTCATGCGGGACTAAAGCGCCACAACCACCCGACGGGATCCAGCTCGATAACGTTGGCCGCTTGAGCACTTTTGCCGAACTCCTCGACAGCCTCACAGACCATGGCGAGGGTCGCTCGACCGTCACGATCACCGACGACTGGTTGCAGGGCCGCACCGCCTACGGCGGGCTGACCGCCGCGCTCTGCTTCGAGGCCACCCGCTCCATCGTTGACGACCTCCCCGTTCGGGCCGCGCAGATCAGTTTCATCGGTCCCGTATCCGCAGGGGTCAGCCTTACCGCAACCTTGCTGCGACGAGGACGCACCGCCGCCTTCGTCGGGGTGGACGCAACGGTTGATGGCGACCTTGCCGCGCGCGGTGTTTTCACATTCGGCGTCACACGCGACTCGGCTCTCAACTTCGCCGCCTTGCCGATGCCGGAGGTCGGCATGCCGGAGGACCATGAGCGCCGAGTCCATGCAGAAATCGATGGCGATGGCTCCGGTGCACCAACCTTTGTGAACAACTTCGAGTTCAGGCCGACTCTCGTCGACAACAGTGTCGACGGTGGTGCAGAGTCGGGCGTCTGGCTGCGTCTACGCGACGACGACGCTCCGGCGTCAGCGGCAAGCCTGCTGGCGCTGGCCGACGGCCCGCCGCCAGCGGCTCTTGGGCTACTCGGTGAAAGAGTGCCGCTCAGCTCCATGACCTGGATGGCGGAGTTTCTAACCGACGGCATCGACGACGGGTCCGCCTGGTACTTCACCCGGGCTATCGCGGAGTCCGCTCGCAGCGGCTACTCCAGTCAGGAGATGACGCTGTGGGATGCCGCCGGAGCGCCCATCATGATCGGGCGTCAGACCATCGCCATCTTCGGATAGGCAGCCGAACCGGTCACAAATTCAGCGACAAACCGGTCAGGACGTGAACGGCTCGGCGAGTTCGCT
>JADFOM010000004.1 GCA_022562835.1 Acidobacteriota bacterium
AGACGGATGGCTCCGAGTTTGAGGCTTCGTGCGGCCAAGATCCGCGGCCCCTCGCCGCAGACGAACTCGGTGCTGCCGCCTCCAATGTCGACTACGAGAGAGCGCCTTTCGAAGAGCGGCAGTGCCTGTTGTGCGCCGAGGTAGATCAGGCGGGCTTCCTCGGTGCCGCTAATCACGTCGATCTCGACGCCAGCGTCACGTCTCGCCCGATCAATGAACTCGGCTCGGTTGGTCGCCTCACGTACCGCGCTGGTCGCGACCGCGGCGATCCGGGCGTTGTGGCCGTCGGCGAGTTGGCGGTAGCGACGCAGCACCTCAATGCCTCGCCCGATAGCGTCGTGGCTGAGTTCGTCGAGATCACCTGCCCCTCGACCGAGACGCACCGATTCCTTCTCCTTCGCGAGGATGTCGAATCCGCCGTCGGGTCGGAGCTTCGCGATGACGAGGTGCACTGAGTTGGTGCCGATGTCGATTGCCGCGAGGGTCGAGGTCACGCCGACATCTTGCCGCGCCAGCACCGAAGTGAGACGTTGCATCAGGGCGAGTGCGCCGCGCGAGCGCGTACCCTCGTGCAGATGATCTCGTCCAGTGAAGAGCCACCTCTCGGCATCATCGTTAACCCGAAGGCTGGAAGCGATGTGCGTCGCGTCTTGGCGGCTGCCTCAACGACCACGTTGGAGGAGAAGATCTCGATCGTGCGGCGGGTTGTGCTCGGTGCGATCGAAGTCGGGGTCGATCGGGTGATCATCAATCATGATCCGCACGAGATCGCCCGGCGGGCGACCGAGACACTCAATGGGATCGACATTGACATCGTGCATCGCTCGTTGCATTTCAACGAACAAGACACGATCGAGGTCGCTGGCATCCAACGTAGGGAGGGGTGTGGCGCCGTAGTCACACTCGGCGGCGATGGTACCAATCGTGCGGCGGTGATCGGCTGGCCCGAGATGGCCCTGTTGCCGATCTCCACAGGCACCAACAATGCGTTCCCGGCCTTCGTTGAGCCCACGATCGCCGGCACCGCAGCGGGTCTTGTCGCTACGGGCGTCGTCGCCGCCGCTGATGCCACCGATGTGATGGTGGTCGTGCGGGTTGACAGCGATGCTGCCACCCCGGTTGGCGATGGGTTGGCACTGGTCGATGCCATCGTGACCCAAGACCGATTTGTCGGATCACTCGAACTCTTCGATCCGCGCTCGCTGCGCATGGCGGTGTTGGCAAGATCTGACCCGTCGGCGGTGGGATTCGCCAGCCTGGGGGCTCGGCTCGACATTTCAGGGCCAGCATTGGTGCGGTTCGTCGACCCCGAACGCGCTGAGCGACACGTACGCGTGGCAACCGCGCCTGGCCACTATGCAACGCTCGGAGTAGCAGAGGCAATGCGGCTCGAACTCGACGAGGTTGTCGAGTACAGCGGCGGTGGCGTGATCGCCTATGACGGTGAGCGGATGTGGCGTTCGCAACCCGAGCAGTGTTTACGGTTCAGTGTCTGTGCTGACGGTCCGGCCGTCATCGATACCGAGATGACCATGCGACTAGCGGCCTCGCAAGGTTTCTTCGAGTCCTCGGGCAGCGGTTTCAGACGCTCGGAAGCGCCGCCGTGAGAACGTAGCCAGGGTCGTAGAGGAAGCAGGCAAAGACATCGTTCTTCGGTGTCTGAGCGGACCCGACGCTCAACGCGCGGTCCCAATACAGCTCCTTGTTGGCAGCGCGCGCTTCTGGCATGCAGTCGGCCGCTGTAGTGCCAACCGAGACAACCTCGGCGTCATGTGGATCAAAGCAGTTGCTGAGAACAGCGCGCTGCCGGTCCCCGCGCGGCAGCACAAGACAGGCACCGGGGAAGGGCTCCGCGATATCGCGTGTCTTGAAAATTCCGAGCTTTACACTGCAACCCAGACCCTGTTCCTCGGGCGGTAGTCTTCCAGCGCAGCTACGGGCCAGTCGAAGGTAGTCACTGCTGAACACCGCGACGTGGCGAAGACGGTCACACGACGCCCAGTCCCCGTCGACGCATCGATCTGCCAACGGTTCGAGCACACGATTCGTCGGACGGGTCATCTCGTCGCGTCCCCACGCCGTCTCGCCATACATGGAGCCCTGGGTTGCTTCAAGCTTCTTCTCACATCCAAAGTCGTCGCCGCCGCCGCGAAGGATGCGATCGAGCGAGTCATCGATGGCGGCCTTTGACTCGACTACTGACCGACCCCCCGGCCGCTTGCTCACCATGCCGACCAGGCGACCGCTCGGAAGAAACGCGAACGTTCCGTGAGCGACTTCGGCATCGAGTTTCAATCCCTGATCGGGTCCAGCCCAACCGGCTTGCGGTCCGGTTGCCTCAACGAAGCGGAGCTTGCCATTGGTATAGACCACAGCTTCGGGTGCGCTGAGTTCGAGCGGTCCCGCGCGGGGTGGAATGTCGATCGGATCGATGTCGAGTCGCTGATCGAGGATGATGAGAGCGAGGTCTGGGCTACGGGTAGCGCCTATGACTTGACCTGAGATCTTTTCGCCATTGAAATTGATCGCGACTCGCTGTGAAGGCTCAAGCGCGCTGGAAGGTGCGATTAGCCGCTCGCGGTCGATTGCCAGGGCGACGGGGGAGTTGCTGCAATCGTTCGCCTTCAGGTCGAACAGGACCGGCTCGAGTCGTTTGGTGAGATCCGGAATCGAGCGAGAGGCGTTCGTCGGAAATCCCGGTTGATCTTCGAATGCAAGCGGAATCTCTTCATGCGGGTCGTTCCTATTGGCCTTGACGCCTACGAACACCAGAACCGCTACGACCACCAAGCCAAGCGCGAAGAGGTGGAGAATGTCCGGTCTGTCGTTGCCATTGTTGGAGCTCAGAAACGCAAGGATGCTGCGCCGCTCGGGTTTTTCGTCGTCTTCGGCTGATTCGACGTCGATCTCGGCGGTGGGCTCGGGCTGCGTCGGGGCAGTGGGCTCGGGCTGCGTCGGGGCGGTGAACAGGGCATCGAAGTCGAATGGGGAGGGGTCGTTCGCTTCAGTGTCAGCGATGTCGGCCAACTGGTCGGGAGGCAGGTTTAGACGACTCGTCGAGATCGACGGCTCCGAATCGGCCCCACCGGTGGACGCAGCGATCAACATGTTGGCGACGTCGGGCAATGATGTCGCCGTCGCACATGTCGCGTTGTAGATGTCGAGCGCGATAGGGACGATCGAGGTTTCAGGGGCGCGCAGCTGTGTCCTACATCGGTCGCATCGACCAACACCTGGCTCCTGGGCCTGCCCACACATGTAGCAATGCATCTGTTGATCTCATCGGCTCATGCGCGGCTTGGTTTAGGAGGCGCGCCGCCGTTTCGACCACCTATTGACACGCTCTCGAGCTTCCCGCTCGAACGGAACTGCCAGGTAGGCCGTTCGATGACTGCGCATGTCCCACAGATTCGCGACATAGTCACGCAGGTAGCGCAGCAGGAATCGGTGCGCTCCCAATCGATGGTATTGCTCGACGTGGATCAGCTCGTGCAGGTAAAGATCCGGTCGTTCGGTCGGGGTGATACCTCTGCGGATCACGATCAGCGCGCCGAACGTAACCCCCGCGGCTCCTGGCGGCATCACTCTGGAGTACACGATGCGAGCGCGGCGTACGCTCTGCTGGGAAACCTCGTCGAACAGTGCCACTTCCTCTTCGCTGAAACGTCTCACCACGAAGCGATCAGCTCGGCGGCCGCCCCGAGATCATCGACCACGGGAAACTCGACATCATCATCGGACTTCTCGAGCTCCCAGGTGACCGAGTAAGGCACATGGATCGCCCTCCCGCCGATGCCGATGACGGGCAAGACGTCGGAGCGAGCCGAGTTGCCGATCATGACGAACTCAGCCGCGCTCACCTGATGTTGTTCAAGGACAGCGGTGTAGGTGGATCGGTCCTTTTCGGACACGATGTGCACATGATCGAACGACGTGGCGAGTCCCGAGGCCGCCAACTTGGTCTCCTGGTGCATCAGATCGCCCTTTGTGACCAGCGCTATGGGTGCTATCTCGGCCAGGCTCACCAGCGCGTCGACGACGCCGGGCAGAACCACGTGGGGTCGAGACAGCAGGTCCTTGCCGGCCGCCATCAGCTTGTGGATATCGGCGGCGGGAATCTCGCCACTCGAGAGTTCGATGGCGGTCTCGATCATCGAGAGTACGAAGCCCTTAACTCCGTAGCCAAATATCGAGAGATTGCGGCGCTCGGTTTCGATGAGCCTCTGCGCCACGTGGTCACCGTGTGACCAGCGTGTCATCAGGCGAACGAACTCGTTCTCGACGTCGCGGAAGTAGTCCTCGTTCTGCCACAGCGTGTCGTCACCGTCGACGCCGATGAGTGCAATCCCGGAGCTGGTCATTGCTTCGCAGGATACTGGCCATCATCGCCTCACCTCTTGAACGGTCCCTGTGCTCGGACGACCGCGCAGCTACGGTTTCAAGCATGCTTCGACGGTGTGGCCGCCCCGATTGTTCAGTCCCGGCTGTCGCTTGCCTCCTGATCGATCGGCGCGATCAGACCGCTGTGATCGTCGCCGCCGATGACCTCACGGCACCGAACGACGATGGCGTTGCACTGTGCGAGCGTCACGCCGACCATCTCACGGTTCCGCTTCAGTGGCGACTGGACGATCGGCGCGCGTCGAAGCCAGGCACCGTGGACCCACCGCAAAGTGGCTCAGACCAGACCGCACGGCCCGATTGGTTACCAAAGCGTCATAGCTCCACCAACGACGCGTTCGAAGGCGGATCACTGCTCGATCGGGCCTTCAACGGTCCAGGTGCTTTCTCCGGGTTCGAGCGGGCTGAGCAGGAGGTCGATGCCACCCCAGAGGGTCTTGGAGCTGGGGTAGAAGGCGATGGGCAGAGCGATGGAAATGACCAGGGTGACCGTGGTCAGCTCGACGACGGGAATGTCGGGCAGGGTGAGAATCATGCCGATGATCAACACACCGAGCACGGCGGCGAACGTCACGACGGTGTTCATTCCGACCGCACCGATGAACTGCCCTTCCCGTCGTTCGAACCGGAATTCGCAACGCGGACACCTCTCAGCCATCGTGAGCCAATGCTCAAACAGGCCGCGCCTTTCACACACAGGGCAGCCACGGGCTAGGCCGGTCCACAACACAGCGAGTATCGACCGGCGCCGCTTTGCCATCAGCCGATCCCGTAGACCGCGCCGGACCGCGTTCCAACGATTATCCGGTTGTCCCAAACCGCAGGGGTCGATTCGATACATCCACCGAGATCGAGGCTCCATAGTTCGGTCGGAGCGACGTTGGTGTCGGCCACGTCGTAACCGTGGAGAACCCCGTCGCAGTCTCCCATCACCAGCACGTCGTCGACGATGACGGGTGATTGCCAGAGATGCCAACCCAGGTCGAGAGTCCAACGCTGGTCACCGGTCTTTCGGTCAAAGGCGATGACACCCTGATCCATCGTCGCCACGATCACGAGATCTCGATGTAGGGCGGGTGTCGCCCAAACACCGGTGTCGAGGCCTCCGCGCGCAGCTGCACCCCAGACGAGTGGATCGTTCGGGCGGGAGGGATCAAGTTTGAGAACTTGTCCTACCTCTTGGCTTCGCTTATTGCCTCGTTCATATTCGACTCCCACATAGAGCATGCCCTGCTCATCGATGGTGATCGAAGCATCTATGTCGTCACCTGCCCAGTAGCGAAAGACCCGCTCGGGGGTTTCCCCTTCGGCCAAGCCAGCGATGTCCCAACCCTGGACCAATCCCCCGCTGTTAGCGAAGTAGAGGGTGTTGCCGCTGATTGCGACGGAGTTCTCGATCGAGACATCGTTGCCGACTAGGTCGGTCAATTCCTCATCCCAGCCTGGCGCGTTGAATATTAGTTCGGGATCGACGACGACAGTTCCGTTGTCGTCGTAATCGCGGTTGAGTTTGACGATGTGGATCTGACTGTTCTCCCCACCTTCGAACATGTAGTCGTCGACGATCAGCGGCGAACCATCCCAGTCGTCGTTCCACAATGTCGGCGAGACCACATCGGCACCGAGCGACCAGAGTTCCCGGGCAGCGTCGCCGTCGAACGCGATAACGCGGAGGAAGTTGTCCCTCGAGCCCACGTAGAGCAACGGGTAGCCGTCGGGATCGACCGATACCGATCCCTTGATGATGTCGCCGGTTGGAAATGGCTCGAGCAGGTCTTGACCTGTCTCAGCATCGAGGAAGTGAACAGCTCGGTCATAGGCCCCGAACGCAGCCCAGGTGGTGCCGTCGCGTTCCCAGATCGACGGCTGGCCGGTCCAACCGGTGCCACACCACTCCTTAGACTCCGATCCCACCGAGGAGATCGAGCACATGGAACCAGCGGTGGGGTAGCGCCACTGAATCTCTGGTTGGGCGGGTACCGGCCCGGCACCATAAAAGCTGCGGGCCGCGTTCCCGCGGAATGTAAGCAGCCCGTCGACCGTGTCGCCGAATGGCTTGCCGCTGTGCTTGGGATTGACCCAGCCGCCGTAGGTCGTCGTCGTTGGCGCTGGCGCTACGGTCGTCGGGGCACTTGCATTGGTCGCGGGCGTGTGGGGCAAGGTACTCGAAGGTGCGTTCGACACGACGCTGTGGTCGCCGGCCCCGTCGGCTTGGATAACGGCGACGACCACAGCGGTTGCAGTGACCGCGAGGACCGCCGCAGCGAATGTGAACCATCGTCGGAGCATGGTCATTCCGTCCGAGCGTAGTTGCGGGCCGGCCTGCTACGGGACCAATCCCTGATGGTTCAGGACAATTTCCAAGCTCAGCGGTGCCAAGTCGTGCCCATAGCGCCGTCCTCGATTGTGACGCCCATGGCCGAGAGTTCATCGCGGATGCGATCTGCCCCCGCGAAGTCGCGCTGCTCGCGCGCGGTGCTGCGTTGTGCGATTAGGTCGTCGATCGTGTCGGCATCATCGTCAACCGCACCGTCGGCGCCGTCGAGGACAAGCCCGAGTGCAGCGCTGAGTTCGATGACGGTATTGCACAACGCCTCGGCGGTTGGATCGTCGGCGTCGAGAGCAGCATTGGCGAGCCGCACGGTGTCGAAGATCACCGCGATGGCGGCGGGCGTCGAAAGATCATCGTCCATAGCGTTTCGGAAGGCATCGACCGACGGTTCGTGGCGTGCGATGCCCGAGCCGTCAAAACCGGCAAGGCGGGCCCGCCTTGCGAATGTGTCGAGACGTTCGATGGCGGTTACCGCTGGGTCGAGGGCTGACGCGTTGATTTCCATCGTTCTGCGATAGTGCGTCTGGAGCACGAGAAGTCGAAATGCTCGAGGGTCGTACGCATCGAGCATTTCGGCCAGCGTCGTAAAGTTGCCAAGCGACTTGGACATCTTCTCGCCCTCGACCTGCACCATTGCGTTGTGGATCCAGTAGTTCGCGAATGGCTGGCCTGCGCCGAGTGCCTCTGCACGTTCGTTTTCGTGGTGCGGAAATGTGAGATCGTCGCCTCCGCCGTGAATGTCGAAATGGGGTCCGAGAAGATTGACCGACATCGAGACACACTCGATGTGCCAACCTGGTCGACCAGGTCCCCAGGGAGAATCCCATGTCGGTTCATCCGGCTTTGCTGCCTTCCACAAGGCGAAGTCGAGTGGATCCGCCTTGTCGTCGTCGAGTGCGACGCGGGCGCCGGCCGACTCGCGCAGTTCGTCGGGGTCGCGGTTGACGAGGGCTCCGTAGGCGTCCAGAGCGCTGACATCGAAGTACACGCCGGAACCCTCAACTACATAAGCCATGTTGCGATCGAGCAGCGTTGCAATGACCTTGATCATCTCGTCGACATAGTCGGTGGCGTGCGGGGAGTGGTCCGGGCTGATGATTCCGAGCCGGTCCATCTCTGTGAGGTAGGCCGCCTCGTAGATCTGTGAGATCTCGGTCTCGCTCAGTCCGCGTTGTGCCGCGCGGGCGATGATGTTGTCGTCTATGTCTGTGACGTTGCGTACAAGCGTGACCTCGAAGCCGCGCCAGCGTAGGTAGCGGGTGAGGATGTCGAATCCGAGGGCGCTGCGCGCATGGCCGAGGTGCGGGTCGTCATAGACGGTTGGGCCGCACCAGTAGATCGAAACCTCGCCGTCGCGTATCGGTTCGAAGGGTCGCTTCGTGCGCGTCAGACTGTCGGTGAATTCGATCATTTACTCTCGCTTCGGGTGCATGTCGCGCTCAGGATATGCGAGGCAGGGGAGTGATCCCGAGCAATTCCGTCGCTTCGCGCAGCGCTACGGCGCTCGAACCGTCGCCGTTCTCGGGCGACGCGAGGATTTCGGCGCACCAATCATCGATTACTCGCAGTGCTGCCGGGGTGTCGAGGTCATCGTCGAGCGCTGCCTCGAAGGCGCTGCGGTGTTCGTCGGGATCAGGGCCACCGAGTCGTTCCAGAGCGTCTGCGATCGTGTCGATGCGACTGCCGACGGCTTCGATCTCCTCGTCTACCCACTCGAAATCGGCTCGGTAGTGGTGAGCCAACAGAGCGGCCCTTATCGCTGTGGGCTCGACAACTTTGAGTAGATCGCTGACGAAGACGAGATTGCCGAGTGACTTTGACATCTTCGTGCCGTCGTAGCCAACCATTCCACCGTGCATCCAATGGTTGGCCAATGGCTCACCGAACGCCGACTCGCTCTGAGCGATCTCGCATTGGTGGTGTGGAAAAATCAGGTCGCTGCCACCGCCATGAAGGTCGAGCGCTCCTTGCCCGAGTTCCTTGCGAGCCATCGCGGAACACTCGATGTGCCAACCAGGACGACCGGACCCGAACGGTGCTTCCCAGCTGACCTCACCGCTGGCCGACGCCTTCCAAAGCGCGAAGTCGAGCGGGTTGCGTTGCCTGGGGTCATCCGGGGTTCCCCCACGGGAAGCGCTGAGGGAGATGAGTTCGACCGTGTCCGCTCGGGCGAAGTCTCCGAAGCCGTCGAAGGTGGAAGTGTCGAAAAAAATGGTCCCATCAACCGCATACGTGTGCCCCTGCTCGGCGAGTATCTGGATCGTGGAGATGATCGCGGGCATCGACTCCGACGCGCGCGGTTCGGCCGCCGCGGGCCGCAGGTCGAGGGCCTGAAGGTCGCTGTGGAAACGGGCCATCTCCGCGTCGGCTAGTTCGAGGTAGTGCACGCCGAGTTCGTCTGCCTTCTCGAAGAGTGGATCGTCAACATCGGTGATGTTTCGCACCATCCGAACCTCGTGTCCGAGCGATTCGAGACGCCGAATCAAGACGTCATGACTCAGATAGGTGAAGGCATGACCCAGATGCGTTGAGTCATAGGGGGTGATGCCGCAGATGTACATGCGGACCGTCTGCGCTGGCAAGAACGGCACGACCGCGGCGCGGGCGGTGTCATAGAGCCGGATAGTCACGTCGAGCAGGTTACCGGTGAGCCGACTTCTCGCCGAAATTGACCGAACCGATCGACTGCGCGACCGCCGGGGTGGCCCATCCCGTCAATCTCTCTGGCAAGAGGAACTCAGGATCGGGCGGACTCAATCGTGGCATCGATCACCTCCTGAGAAACGCCGCAGGCCAGAGCCGATTCGACGACCGGTTGTACGGATTCGTCCCCGAACTCTGCGATGCCACCGGCGAGAAGAGCTTCCTCGTCGGTAAAGGTGTACATGGTCTCGAGCGTGCAGTTCGCCTCCTGTGGCGAAGCTCCACTCTCGGTCATGAAGCCGAACAGCAGAGGTGCGATAAGACCTTCGGTGGGTGCATCGCTACCGAAGTCCGCAGGGTCAGCCGGCGCCGGACCTTCCGTTGCGGGGGCCATGGTTGTGGTCGGCAGCGGTTCGGGGTTGTAGGCGGCGTGCGCGGTTGTGCCCTCGCCGGTCTCGGCGCTGGCCAAGAGCGCAACTCCAATCGCGGCTACGACCACAAATCCGATCACCGCGCTGATCAGTTGGCCCTTCGATCGTGCCGCTAGGCGTACCGAACTGTTCCGTTCCTCGATGCCGAGCAGGTTCTTGTGATCGGCCCAGACGACGAGCGGAGGCATGACGACGAGTGCCGCGAGCAGCGCAACCGCCACGTTGATCGTCACGATGATGCCAAAGTCGCGCAGCAACGGTAGGGCGGAGCCGATCAGCACCGCGAACCCCCCGATCGTGGTGGCAGCCGATGTGAAGAACGCCCGCCCGGTGCGCGCGGCTGCGAGATCGCTCGCCGCGCGGGGTTCCAGCCCTCGCTGGCGTTCCTCGAGGTAGCGGGCGAGGATCAGCACCGAGAACTCGGTACACGACGCGATCACGAGCGGCCCACCCACCGTGGTCAGCGGGCTCAATGTGATCTCGAAGACCGCAACAATGATCGCCGAAACGCCAACGGCGAGCGTGACAGGGACCATCGACAGCAGGGCCCGCGAGAGACTGCGATGGCGCAGGATCAGCCAGGCCGCCACGATGGCCAACCCCAGATAGGTCAGCAACGCACGGTTCGCCGAAAGGTTCTCCAACAGGCCGGTTCCCACGACCGCGAGACCCGACGGGACCGCGCGTACCGGTTCGGAGCCCTCGGCAATGTTGATCAGGAGGATGGAGTCCTCGTCTAGTTCGAGTGCATCGATGCGTGCCTCTAGATCCGCTTCGATCTCTTCGACCAGGACGGCGCGTTCCTCGAGGCTGGCCTCGATCAGACGCAGGTTGACCTGCGTCGACGTCAGGTCGTCCTTGATCAGGGCAGCCTTGATGTCATCGGGCATTACTTCGAGAGAGCCGGCGATGTCCGCAGAGGTCGGTGCGAGCGGCGTCCCATCGGGGATCATGATGATCTTGCCCATCGTGTTGACGAGGCTCGAGCTCGAAACGACCTCGGGACGCTCCTCGGTGTCGAGC
Source organism: Acidobacteriota bacterium (assembly GCA_022562835.1). Lineage (GTDB taxonomy): Bacteria > Actinomycetota > Acidimicrobiia > Acidimicrobiales > SHLQ01 > JADFOM01. The sequence goes on from JADFOM010000004.1 coordinate 10,831, forward strand.
GTGAACTCCCACAACATCTCATTGATTTCGTCGACGATGACGTTGTTGGCCTGGACGAGGATGCCAAGCGTTGAGGCGAACCCGGTCTCCTCGGTCAAGAGCTCGATGTCGGTGACCGTCTGCGAGCTTTGGTCGATCCAACGAATCGGATCGGACTCGATCTCAGCGTCGCCCTCAACGGCGACACCGATGCCGAACAGGATCACCGCCAGTATGACCAACGGAAGCCCAAGTTTGGACGGTAGCGAACCGAGCCGAACGACGATGTGTTCGACGAGCGAGGTTTTGCGTTCCGTCGTGGGGGTTGTCCATTCGCGAATACCGAGCGATGCCGCGGGAATCACAACGCCGGTGATCAACAACGCCGTAACACCGATCGCGAGCAGGACGCCGAAGTCACGGATCATCGGAACCTGAGAGATTCGAAGCGCCAGGAACGCGAGTACCGAGCCCACGACCGCGACGATGAGCGGCGGCACCATGTTGGCCATCGAGTCGGCGATGGGATGTTCCGCGCGATCGAGAACGACCTCCTCCTCTACCCGGTTGTGGATCTGAATTGCGAAGTCGATGCCAAGACCGATCAGGATCGGCAGACCGGAGATCGTTACCAATGACAGGTCGATGCCGAGGAAGCCCATTATTGAGAACCCCCAGGCGATACCAAAGACCACTGCCGCTAGCGGCAGTAGACGCCAACGCACCTGGAACAGGAGAATCAGGATTAGTGCCATGATCGCCATCGCTGCGAGACCGAGGGTGATCATTCCGCCCTGGAGATAGTTGTTGATCTCCTGGAGATAGATCGGTGATCCGGTCACGACCATTTCGAAGCCGTCGAACGTGACGTCTTTGGTTATCTCGAGCAGCTGATCGGTTGATGCTGAGAGATCATCGAGCGATGCGTTGCCCGCCATGACGACACCGCCGACGGCTACCTCGTCATTTGGAAAGATGCTCGCCAGGGAGAGGCGGATTTCTCGATCCTCGTCCGCGGGAGGATCGAGTACGCCGTCAACCATTGAGAACTCGTCGTTCCCGTAGAGGAGGACTTCGTTCCAATCCGGATTGCCGATTTCCTGATCGGTTACCTCCGCAAGGCGTGCGAGGCTGATTTCCACGTCGGCGCTGCGGGCGGCCTGTCCGGCGGGGTCTGGGTCGCGCGATACCGCTGCCAGCAGAGAGCTGCGCGCGGGTCCCTTGATCAGCGAGTCGCTATAGGAGAGCGTGACGAGGGGGGTAAGTACCGAGTCGGCCAACTCCACGGATCGCAGGTCGTCGGTCAGACTCTCGAGCGTTTCGAGGTTCTCCCCAACGAACAGGTCAGCGATTGTGTGGCCCTCATCCGCGGTGAACATCAAGATGACGGTTTCACCGCCGAACTGATCCTGGAACTCGACGTTGTCCAACGCGACCTGGGAGTCGCTGTTGAGGTAGCTCTCCTGGCCCGTCGCGAAGTTGAGGTTGCGCGCGCCGAAGCCGAGGATGACCGTGATCGCAGCGATGACCACGAAGACGAGCTTCCAGTGTTTACCGAGCTGAACGCCGCTATTTCGCCAGAACTGTTCCATGTCAGCCTCCGTCTTGTGCGCCGATACCTTCGCAGGCGCAGTCGCTGGGATCTATTCGTCTATTGGGGTGTGCCCCCCAGGCTCGACTTGCCATTGGTGCCCCACCAGCTCGCCGTCACGGTGAGTCCCTCGATCGAACCGCGAGGATGAATCTCCTCGTAGGAACGCAGATAGCCGGTGTGAGCGATGAGCCAGACCCCGTCGAGTTTTACGTAGCGGTCCTCATAGAACGCAGCGCCGCGGATCGTGATGTCGAAGGTCTCCTCGATCACGACGTCCTCGAGTGCCCACGTGCCCGTTGCTTCGGTGTCTGACACCAGATCGATTTCGGGGTGATGGCAGCGATGTGACGAGAGAAACTTTTCTGATCCCATCGACTCGACGAGGAATGCCACGATGGCCTGCCGGCCCTCGAAGCTGTAGACGCCGCCGCTATAGGCGGCCGTTGCGTGTTCGGTGAAACACTCGCCGACCCCTTCGAAGAGTTTCTGATCAAGGCAGCGGAGATATTTGTACTTGAGCCGCTTGATGAGTTCGATCTCGACGAGGTCCTCTGGAGTCATACCAATTTCTTAGCCCATCGAGCGCTCGGCCACACAGACGACCTCGATGTCGAGGTCGACGAGGTGGTCCGCGAGGGCGAACGCGGCAGCATCTGTCCGCGACATGCGGTTGAGAGCGACGACCTGACGGGCCCCCGCCGGAACGTTGCGACGTCCTCCGTCGGGGTGTGTCAGCACAGCGGCGGCTCTTTCGGGAGTCAAAGGATCACTTGGAGCGCAGCCAGCAAGCTTGGCAACCAGCTCGGGACGGTGACATCCGGAGGAGATTTGAGTCCCGAGAGCGGCAGCGCCAATGCAGTTGATTACGAGTGTCGTGCTCGCGCCGACGACCGGTTCGTAGGCTGCCGGCGCCTTGAAGGGTTTGCGCCGCGAACCGTCCGCCTCGACGATTACATGGTCGCAGAGTTCGACGAACCACCGATCGCATTGCTGTGGTGTGACTCCCAGCGCCTTGTGGCCGTCGGTCGCTCGCCACACAAGAATCTTTCTTCGAAGGTCGAGCGCTTCGCTGAGTTCCTCGTCGGTCGGATCGATCAGAACGGTGTGGCCCTCGGTGCGGGTGATGCCCATCTTGGTCGTCGTCGTCAACGCGATCGTGCCGTTGAGTTGGTCCGCGAGCGCAAACAAAAGGGTCGTCTTGCCGCCGCCACCAACGAGTGAGATGTGGTTGTGTGCCCCGAGGTTCAAGAACCCGCTGAGTTCCGCGAGGTCGATCAGCTGTCCAGCACCCTGGGACGAGCTCACTCGCCGCGCACGTGTTGTGCTGCGCGTTGCATCGAAGCGGTGGCGTACTCGAGTGACACCGCCGGCGAGACGACCGCATGCTGCGTGCCGGCGTGTATGTCGCGAAAGCAGCGCTCGAGCGGCCCGGTCCGCAGTGCTGCGGTGCCGCCAAGGTTGTAGACCTCCCGAACGATCCTGCCGCCGAGCTGGTTGACGTGGGTGGTCGCCATGCGGGTGTCGAGCAAGAGTTGGGGCGTCAACGTTCCGGCGATAGCGGCTGCCTCAGCCGCCCCGAAGGCTGCATACACCCACGAGCACGACGCCTCGAACGAAGCCTCGGCCTCAGCGAGCGCGATGAGGAAGTACTCGCTCTCTCCGAGCGGAGCGCTGCCGGTCATCCGCTGGCGGGTGACCGCCGTGTGGCGGAGCTCGTCGATCGCCCGACGTACCACCCCAATCGCCCATGCCGAGTGTCCGATCGAGGTCAGTGGGATGACGTCGAGGTCGTAGATTGGGCCGCCGCGCAGGCGGGGGTGATCGAAGAACGAAAACGTCGCGTCGTTTGGAACGGCGATGTCGTCGAGATGGTAATCCCACGAGGCTGTGGCGCGTAGGCCCATCACGTCCCAGTTGCCGAGGACTTCGATTTCATCACGGGGGACGATCACAAAACGAAAGTCGGGGTTCTCGCCTTCGGGTGGCTCGGTGAATGCGCCGGCGCCGGCCCACTGCGCATCGTTGAGGCCGGACCCGAACGAGTAGCTGCCGCTGCATCGCCAGTCGCTGCCATCGGGCGACAAAACTCCGTTTGGTGCGAACTGGCCTGCTATCAGCGGGATGCCGTCGCCGAACACTCGCTCGACGAGCGAATCTGGTGACCAGGCACTGAAGTAGGCAGCAGCACTATTGGACGCCATCACGCACCACCCAGTCGAACCGTCCGCGTAGGCCAGCTCTGCGAACACGTCGAGGCATTCGGCTACACCACACTCGTCGCCGCCGACCTCGCGCGTGCACATCAGCGCGTACAGGCCAGCGTCGCGGATCTGCTCGATGACCGAGGCTGGAGTCGGTTCGTCGGGTGCGGATTGCGCGCCGTCGTCGATGGTGGAGCGGAGGTCACGTGCGTTTTCGAGATGTGTTGCCATTGCGAGACGATCCCAGCAGCGGTGCGGTCGTGTCCAGTCGCCTGGCTCCAGAGCTCGCTGACCAGGCGCGTAGGCTGCTCCTGTGGATTCGCGTCCGATACTGAACCGCAGTCTCGCCGAGTTCGGAGAGACGATCTTCGCGGAGATGTCGGCACTGGCCACCGCCACCGGTGCGATCAATCTGGGCCAGGGGTTCCCCGACACCGATGGTCCGGCGTCGATAGCTCAAGCCGCGGTCGACGCAATCTTGAGCGGCCAGAATCAGTATCCGCCAGGACTGGGAATCGAGCCGCTGCGCATCGCCATCGCCGAGCATCAACGGCGCTTCTACGGTCTCGATTTCGATCCGGACAGCGAAGTGCTCGTCACCGCCGGCGCGACCGAAGCAATCGCGGCTGCACTTCTGGGGTTGTGTGAGCCGGGCGACGAGGTGATCACCCTCGAGCCCTACTACGACTCGTACGCGGCCTGCATCGCGATGGCGGGAGCGCGACGCCGAATAGTCACGCTGACACCGCCCGATTATTCGGTTGACCTCGATGCATTCGCTGACGCGATTGGACCGCGTACCCGGCTTCTGTTGATCAACTCTCCGCACAACCCCACCGGCCACGTTCTTTCGCAGGTTGAACGCGAGGGGATCGCGCGCCTGGCAAACGAACACGACCTAATCGTTGTAACAGACGAGGTTTATGAGCACCTCGTGTTCGATGGCGAGCACGTGCCGCTGGCTTCGCTTCCTGGGATGCGCGCTCGCACCGTGACGATTTCTTCGGCTGGCAAGATGTTCTCATTCACCGGATGGAAGATCGGGTGGGTGTGTGCGCCGCCACCGCTGCTCGATGCCGTTCGCACCGCTAAGCAGTACCTGACATTTGTCAACGGCGCTCCGTTTCAGCCCGCTATCGCGCACGCGCTCAGTCTCGACGATGACTATTTCGTCGACTACCTCGAAGGTATGCGTTCTCGGCGCGACCGGTTCTGCGATGGCCTGAAGGATGTCGGTTTTGACGTGTTCGTTCCTATGGGTACCTACTTCGTGACCGCGGACATTCGAGGGTTCGGAACCGATGACGGACGCGCCTTTTGTTTGTCGCTGCCCGAGAGGTGTGGTGTGGTCGCGGTCCCTAACGAGGTGTTCTACGACAATGTCGACGCGGGCCGCCATCTAATTCGCTTCGCGTTCTGCAAGCGTCCAGAGGTGCTCGACGAGGCGATCACACGGCTTGGGAGGATGAGCCAATGAGCAAGATTCGTGTCGCTGCTGTCCAACACGAGATCGTGTGGGAGTCGCCCGAGGAGAACTTCGAGCGGCTCGAGAAACGCGTGGCCAGCGTTGCCGGCGGCGCCGATCTCATCTTGCTGAGCGAGATGTTCTCGACGGGATTTTCGATGGATGCAGCGAGGATCGTCGAACCTCCAGGCGGCCCAGCGCACCAGTTCCTCCAACGGATGGCCGATACGTTCGAGGTGGCGATCGGCGGCTCTGTCGCGACGAGCCGTGGCGATGATCTGCCCGTCAACCGTTTTGTGATGGCAGCTCCAAACCACTCGCTTCGGTACTACGACAAAATTCATCCGTTCAGCTACGGCGGCGAGGATGAACACTACGGAGCTGGCACCGAGTTGGTCGGTTGGGATGTGGCCGGTCTGAGGGTGACGCCGTTTGTCTGCTACGACCTCCGATTCGCCGATGAGTTCTGGGCGCGAGCGTTGGACACCGACTGCTATCTCGTGGTCGCGAACTGGCCCGCCAAGCGGGCCGAGCACTGGAAGGCATTGCTGCGCGCTCGTGCGATCGAGAACCTCGCCTATGTGGTTGGGGTGAATCGTGTCGGATCGGGGGGCGGACTGGACTATCTGGGTGACACCATGATCGTCGATCCGCTAGGGGTCGTAGACGCGATCACTGGACCTGTCGAGTCGACCTTGGTCTCGACGATCGACAACGCCGAGGTGCGACGTCAGCGCGAGCGTTTCGGGTTTCTCGCCGATCGGCGCTGATCAAAGGCGTGATCATTGAGGAACGAGCCAACTTGTTATCGTCGACCAGACCAGAAGGTTCGGGTTTCGGGCAGGGGATCATCGAGCAGGCCACTCGGTTCGGCGAACTCCATTACGCGGCGACCCGCTGGCGAGTATGGCTGCCACCCGCTGCTGGCCTCTGCCGTTGGGTCTCCGTCGCGAATGAAGTTGATCCAACTTGCGTGCATCGACTCGGCCAGCGCGACCGGTGGCTCTCCAGGTCCGAGGAACACGTCGGCACCGCTGGACTCGAGCGTGTTGAACGTGAACGGGATCTCGAGTGCATGGCATGCGCCGAGCGCACCGTCGAACGCGCGCGAGGTCCACGCGAAGTGGTACATGAAGGTGGGTGCCTCACCGCGTGCTTCGGCGAGGGCGATTGCTGGAGCTCGAAATGTCCAGTCCGTGCCGATACGGCGAGCGATCTCGCCGTTGTGTGCGTCGGGGTGTTCCCCGCGGTAGGTCTTGACGGCGGCTTCGACTTCGTCGGTCATGCCTGAGATGTAGCGCTCGAGTTTTTCATCGTCGATATCGCGACCGATTCCCCACAAGCCGAGTTCGTCTCGGTTTGTGCCCATGAGCACGGCAACGCCCGCGCTGCGCGCGGCGATCGCCTCGAGCAGCGTCGGGTGGCCGTACAGATCGTTGGAGTAGGTGGGATAGAAGGGCGACGACGTCGTGATGCCCAGCGAGTTGCGACGTGGCGGCTGACCATGCGCAGAGGTCACTCGCCCTGCGATCTCGAGCAGCTGCTCAGCGTCAACTCTGCCGAGAGCCTCGACCGAGTCGACGTCTGCTTCTACCATGACCTGGTGTGCAACGCTGCTCGAAGCAGCGGGTGTTATCGAGCTGTGCGCAGCGCCGCTTTGGAGGATTGCCCGGGAGAACAACCCCTTTCCGTCGGGATGACCGAGCAAGGTTGCAACGCTGAAGGCGCCAGCCGATTCGCCACCGATCGTGACGCGGGCGGGGTCGCCTCCGAATGCACTTATGTTGTCTCTTACCCAGCGCAGGGCGGCGAGCTGGTCGAGAATCCCAACGTGTCCACTCTGTGGATGTCCACCTGCAAGCTCGGCGAGATTTGTATAGCCGAAGATCCCGAGCCGGTAGTTGATTGTGACGGTCACGATGTCGCCGCGCGATGCGAAGGATGTGCCGTCGTACCACGGCGTCGCGCCCTGGCCATGCTGGTAGGCGCCACCGTGAATCCAGACGTAGACGGGCCGACGTCGATCATCGAGCGCGGGCGTCACGACGTTGAGCGAAAGGCAGTCCTCGCTCCAATCGACCGGCGTCGAGTTGGTCAAACCGGCTCCCGGCAGCTGAGGGGCAGCTGGCCCGAAGTGAGTCGCGTCGAATATCTCGGTCCATGGTTCGGGCGCCTCGGGCGGGAGCCACCGTCGCCGGCCGGCAGTCGAAGCGGCGTATCGAATTCCCCCGAAGAGGAGCGCACCGTTACGGGTGCGCCCTTGAACGGGACCTGTCCGTGTTTCTACGATCGGTGGCATCTCAGCTGTGTCGGGCACCTAGGAAGGCTCGCGCATCGGCGACGAGGAGGCCAGCCATACCCACGCCATGAGTCCGAGACGACAACTGATCCACCTCTCGACGTGCACCTGTCGGTTGGAGTCCTTAGGGTCCGAGCATTGATTCCACGCAACCTTCTCCGTCCGATCACGCGTTGGCCGGTCGCCTTGCCACCGACGCCGGCCGACTACTCATGTCCACCCGCTCCGACCTCGTCGCCGCGGGCGCTGGGCCATGGCAGATTGAGTCGAACGGCGACCGCGTCGCTCACGAGTTTCTCGTCGATGAGCTGAAGCGTCACCGACCCGACGACGGCGTGTTGTCCGAGGAAGGCCACGACGATCGCAAACGCCTCGAACGGGCACGCACCTGGATCGTCGATCCGCTCGACGGATCGAGTGAGTATCGCTACCCGAACAGCGTGGAGTTCGCGGTCCATGTGGCGCTGACCGTCAATGGCCGGGCTGAAGCGGGCGCAGTGTCGCTCCCGGCGATGGGTGAGACCTACTCGACGCTGCCCGCCCCGCCGCATCCGCGCGACTCTGGGAGGGAGCGCCCGCTCGTGCTGGTCGGCCGGTCGCGAGCGAATATCGATGGTCGCCGCCTGGCTTCGCATCTAGGTGCAGATGTGGCGGCCACCGGGAGTGCTGGGGTGAAGGCGATGCTGGTCGTACGAGGTGACGCCGATGCCTATGTACACGCAGGCGGTCTGTACGAGTGGGATGTGTGCGCGCCGGCGGTTGTTGCTCAAGCAGCGGGTTTATACGTTTCAGACGCGCTCGGCGACGACTTGGTATTCAATCGATCCGACCCCTGGTCGAAGGGGATCATCGTGTGTCGCCGCGACCTGGCTCAACCGATTCTCGAAGCTCTTTAGGGGAACTCTTCGGCCCTGGCGGGCCTCGGGAGTTCCTTCGAGTTGCTCGCTGACGCTCTCAACATCGCTAACGATCGCTAACGCGCTTGCCAGCGTGGGGGGCGCTTGTCGGCCAGCGCCTTGAACCCCTCTGTGGCGTCCTCGCTGGCGCCGACGACCCGTCGCATCGCCTCACCCATTCTCACCGACTCGGTCCAGGGCAGCGACGCAGAACGAGCGGCCATCTCCTTGGTCGCCCGCACTGCCAGTGGCGCGCCCTTGGTGAGCCGTAGCGCCAAATCACGAGCTGCATCGTCGAGCTCGTCGGGGGCGATGACGCGGTGGACGAAACCCTTCGACCGCGCTTGCTCAGCGTCGATCCGCTCACCGGTCAAGAGCAGCTCCATTGCATCGGACCAACGCACCTTGGTCGGTAGTCGGATCGCCCCGACGATCGTCGGTGTACCGAGTTGTACCTCGGGATACCCGAACTCGGTGCCGTCGGCGGCGAGGATGAAATCACAGGCCAGTGCTCCGGTCAGTCCGTAGCCGATGCAATACCCGTGAACCGCAGCGATGGTCGGCTTCCAGATCTCGAGTCCGCTCTCAAACGAGTTGATCGTCGGAATCTCCCAAAAGCTTCCGGCGAAGTCGCCGACACTGCCCGCTCCATCCACCATGTCGGCACCAGCACAGAAGGCCCGCCCCTCACCGCGCACGATTGCCACCCAGGCATCGTCGTCGTCACGGAAACGTTCCCACGCCGCGTTGAGCCCCTGGCGCATCTGCCGATTGATTGCGTTCAGAGCGTCTGGTCGGTTCATGGTGATCGTGGCGATGTGATCGCTCTGCTCGTAAAGAACCGCGTCGTTCACGTTCAGATCTCCAGCATCGTGTTGAGTCGTTCGCAGGCGTCGATCATCTCTTCGATCATCCCGATCGTCACCGCCGCAGCCGGTCGCACCTGGTTCATCTGACCAACGACCTGTCCTACGAAGTAATTGGCGAGTTTGTTCGCCCCCGAATCCGGTACGTGGGCACCACGAGCAATGCGTATCTGGGCTTGTGCGACCAGCATCGACTGCAATGGCATTCCCAGCGGATCCGGCGTGTCTTCGCGTTCCCATTCGTCGGTCCACGCGGTGCGTAGCTGTCGAGCGGGCTTGCCGGTCAACGATCGCGATCGCACGGTCTCGCTCGAACCCGCGGCTAAGAACTTCTCCTTGACAGCAGGCTGGGTCTCGGCCTCCTCGGTCGTCAACCAGACGCTTCCACACCACACGCCTGAGGCACCGAGAGCGAGCGCCGCTGCCATCTGGCGTCCGCTAGCGATGCCGCCAGCGCCGAGCACGGGAATATCGCCCGCCGCGTCTACAACCTGTGGGATGAGCACCATCGAAGCGATCTGGCCGGTGTGCCCGCCGGCTTCGTAGCCCTGAGCGACGATCAGGTCGACACCGGCTGCCACGTGCGCTAGCGCGTGGTCTGGGGTTCCGGCGAGTGCTGCGACGGCCACATTCTCTGAGCGCGCGCGGTCGAGTAGCTCGGGCGGTGGCGGGCCGAGGGCATTGGCGACCAGGGCGAGGTCATGTCCAAACGCAACGTCCATTTGCTCTTGTGCACGAGATGCGCTGAACACAGCGTTGCCGAAGCCCCGCTCAAGGCCGTCGCCGTCGAGCGCCGGAACGTCGTAACGGTCGAGCATTTCGTCGAGAAACACTCTGTGCTCGTCGGGGATCAGGTTGGCGATTTCGTCTGGGTCGAGGCCGCCCTTGTCGTCGCCGGCGTATTTGGCTGGGACGATGAAGTCGAGCCCGTAAGGGCGTCCCTTCACCTCACCGTCGATCCAGTCGAGGTCGATTTCGAGTTGTTTGGGTGTGTGCGCTACGGCGCCGAGTACGCCTAGGCCTCCCGCCTTTGTCACCGCAGCGACGACATCGCGACAGTGGCTAAAAGCCAGGATGGGAAACTCGATGTCCAGTAGGTCACAAACGGGGGTGCGCATCTCGCTGACAATAGGCGCGCTAGGTGACTATCGCCCGCTGGCAAGGTCCTTCGGGCTTTGAAATCGCGTGAACCGCCGATGCGCACCTATCGGTCACGTCCTATGGTGCCTACATGGGCTTTCGCAAGCGTCGCCGTCGCCGTCGGCAATCGACGGTGTTCACCTACTCCGCGTGGGACGGATCCCAACACGGGTTTGAGCTCAACGCCGATGACGTGTTCGGCGCCATGTCGGATGATCTGCTCTATCACGGCGACATCAATGCTGCGATGCGGCGGCTGCTGCAGGAGGGGTTCACGGACTCCGAGGGACGCGAAATCGAAGGATTGCGCGACCTGCTGGAACGTATTCGGGAGTCGCGAGAGGAACGTCAGCAGCAATACGATCTCGGCGGGGTCTTTGACGACATAGCGAATGAACTCGGCGAGATCGTTGAGACCGAGCGAGCGGCGATCGGCGAAACCCGTTCGTTGTCCGAAAGCCTCGACGACGAGCGCCAGCGCGAACTAACCGCAACTGCGATGACCGAAAAGGAAATTGAGCTCGACCTCATGCCACCCGACCTGGCTGGACGGGTTTCGGCATTGCAGAACTACGACTTCACCTCCGCGGAGGCCAAGGCCCAGTTCGAGGAGCTGGTCGAGAAGTTGCGCGAGCAGTTGATGCAGCAGATGGTCGATCAGATGTCGGGCGCGGTCCAAAACATGTCACCCGAAGAGATGGCGCGCATGAAGGACATGATGGCCGAGCTCAACGAAATGCTCGCCCAGAAGGCGGCTGGCCAGGAACCGGATTTTGACGGATTTATGGAGCGCTATGGCGACTTCTTCCCGGAGAACCCGCAGTCGCTCGACGAGTTGTTGGAGGTGATGGCTAAGCGCATGGCGGCGATGCAGCAGATGCTCAACTCGATGACTCCTGAACAAAGAGCTCAGCTTCAGAGTCTGTCCGATCAGCTCCTCGAGGACATGGATCTGCGTTGGCAGGTTGAACAACTCGGCGAGAACCTTCAGGAGATGTTCCCGCAGATGGGCTGGGACAACAGCTACGAGATGAGTGGATCCGATCCGCTGGACATGGCCTCGGCGATGCAGATGATGGCCGAGGTCGGCGAACTCGACCAGATCGAGCAGATGCTACGTGCGACGCCGTCGCCGGGAGCTCTCGCAGAACTTGATGTCGATCGCATACGTGACCTGGTAGGGCCGGAAGCCGCCGATAGTCTCGAGCGGCTCAGCGAGATCACCAAGATGCTCGAGGAGGCTGGCTACGTAAACAACACCGAGGGTCGTCTCGAACTGACCGGAAAGGCGATTCGACAGATTGGCCAGGGAGCGCTGAGCGACGTCTTCCGCAAACTCAGCGCGGACAGGATCGGTGGGCACGAGATCGACAAGGTTGGAATTGGCCACGAGCGCACCTATGAGACCAAGCCGTACGAGTACGGTGATCCGTTCAATCTCAACATTGAACGCACGGTGCGCAACGCAGTTCAGCGCAACGGCGGTGGAACGCCGGTTTCTCTCAGTCCCGACGACTTCGAGATAGAGCGCACGGAGCGCACGGTCAGGTCGAGCACGGTGTTGATGCTCGACCTGTCGTTGTCGATGCCGATGCGCGGCAACTTCTTGCCGGCCAAGAAGGTGGCGATGGCATTGCAGTCGCTCATATCCTCCCAGTACCCGCGGGATTACCTTGGTATCGTGACGTTTGCGGCGGTGGCGCATGAGGTGAGCGCGCTCGATTTGCCGTCGGTTTCGTGGGATTACGACTACGGCACCAACATGCAACACGGTTTCCAGCTGGCCCGGTCGATGTTGGCCCGTCAGTCCGGAACCAAGCAAATTATCATGATCACCGATGGCGAACCGACTGCGCACCTGAGCGAAAGTGGTCGTCCGTTCTTCAGCTATCCGCCGACACCCGAGACGGTCAGGCTTACCCTCACCGAGGTAGCCCGTGCTACGCGCGAAGACATTCGCATCAACACGTTCATGCTCGACGCGACGAGCTACCTGACCGATTTCGTCGAGAAGATCTCGAAGATGAACGGTGGTCGAGCGTTCTTCACCACCAACGAGGACATCGGCGAGTACGTGCTGGTCGATTTCGTCGAACAGCGTAGGAAGATGAGCCGAGGCGGCCGCTAAGGCGACCGGGCCTTGTTTGCCACATGGATCGCTATTGCCGTGCGGGCGGCTTGTGGCGTGGTCGACCGAAGCGGATCCAGACGATGAGACCGAGCAGCGGCAGCGACGCAGTTACTCGCCAGATGAGTCCAGCGTCATGAGCGATGGCATCGAGATAACACCATCGGCAGAGACCGGCCGTCACCGCTAGAGCGGCGAGGAAGGCCAGGATCGCTGCTTCTGACGCCGAGACGGTCATAGCCATCTCGCCGGCTCTGGGCTCGCTGTTGGAGATGCCTCTGGACAAATGGGAACCACAATGGTGTAATTACAGCGTTGTACGCCTAGCGTTCGCGTCCACGCGGTCATTAGACGGCCCATCGCCTCGGCGGTGGTGGCGTCATTGGTCCAGGGTTCGTTCGCCGCAGGGCGAGTGCCGTGGGGCAGTTGCGGGATGGGCCGAACCGGGACCATCCCGTTGGGGAGGAACGATGCTGAAACTCGAAATCGAAGAAGCGCCGGAATGGCAGGACCTTGCGAACTGTCTCGGCGTTGACCCCGACCTCTTTTTTCCCGAGCGCGGCGCGTCCACACGCGAGGCAAAGGCCGTCTGCCATGGGTGCATCGTGCGCGACGACTGTCTTGAATACGCGCTCCAGAACGGAGAGAAGTTCGGCATCTGGGGTGGCATGTCTGAGCGTGAACGGCGACGAATCCGCCGCCAACGAGCCCTCGAACGTGCCGCTGCGGCGCAGGTCGCCGACGAGTCGACCGCCTAAGCGTGCGTTCACGCACTAACATTGCCCACACAGGCCTCCAAGGAAGGTGCTTGAACGATGGGTGGATTAGGTAGCGGAGAAATCATCGTCATCATGCTGGTCCTGCTTGTGCTCTTCGGTGGAAGTCAGCTGCCGAAACTCGCCCGCAGCCTCGGGCAGGCACAGAAGGAACTGAAGAAGGGTATGGACGAGGGACTGGACGAGGACGAAGACGAAACCGTCTGATCCAATTCTGCACGGGAACTGATAGTAGTCCCATGACGTTGAAACGATGAACGGCCTTCGAGTCAACGTCGGTGGGCCGTTTGCCGAGAGAGAACGTCGAACAGGTCTGCCATGAAACGAGTTGGTTCGTCATCATCGAGCCACTCGGATCCAGCAGAACAGGTACCGACCTGGGAAGAGGTTGCTCGCGACTATGGCGGCTTCATCTACACGGTTGCGTACCGCTTGACCGGCGATCACCCCCAGGCTCAGGACCTGTCACAGGAGGTGTTGCTGCGAGTGAGAAAGGGTCTCGAGACATATCTGCCGGGATCGATGACCGGGTGGTTGAGCCGGATCACGACCAACGCTTTCCTCGATTCGACCCGCCGCGCAAAACGCCGCCCAGAGGAACCCTTCGCCGACAACCCCGAACGCGTCCTTGCGGGCGATGTTGGCGCAGATGAGGCGCTCGAACGGGGGGATCTGCCCGAGCACCTTCAAGAAGCGCTTCGATCGATCCGACCCGATTTTCGCGGCGCGGTTGTGCTGTGCGACGTGCTCGGATTCTCCTACGAGGAGATCGCACGCCATTTGGATGTTCCCATCGGCACCGTGCGAAGTCGCATCCACCGAGGCCGCAGCGAACTACGGGACCTCTTGTCATGAGAGGCCGTGACGACGATCGGATCAGCGGTTATCTCGACGGCGAGCTCAGCGAGGTCGAGTTGAGCCAGTTCAAGAACGACCTGAGCGAGGATGCGGCCTTGCGCGATCAACTCGACCAGATAGCGGCGGTGCGTGGCCGTCTGCGAACAATGGGAGATGTGGCCGCGCCGTTCGGCTTCTTCGAGCGAATAGTCAACCGTGAGCGTCGCCATCGCCGAGTCGGTGCTCTGATGGGCGTGGCGGCCATTGCGGCCGCGCTGCTCGTCCTCGTGTCGGCCACGCCCGTTGCGGAGCCGATCGAGTTCGTTGTCGGTATCGATCAGCTCGTCGCACAACACGCGACAGCGTCTGCGGACATGTCGTCGATGATCGAACTTGACGATGACCACAAAGCCCACATACTCGGCGAGGCAGATCTGTCCACCATGGACCTGACCGTTCGCCATGCGGTTCGCACTTCCGACGGTACCGACTGGGTTCAATACGGGCGAAAAGACGGAACGATGTTGTCGGTTTTTCGTCAGCCTGGAACCCTCGCGGCCGGTTGGATGCCCGACGATGCCGAGGCGATGGAGATGGGTGGCGATGATGCATGGATCATGCAGCGACTCGGGCGCGATGTCTTGGTCGCGGAGCACGACTCAATGGTCTTCACGCTGGTGGCGGACGATTACGACGACCTGATGGACACGATGCACCACGAGCTACCCGACGCGTCAGGTGGACTCAGCGACGATCTGTCCAATGCTGCGATGGTCGTCATCGACCTGTTCTCGTTCAGCTGAGCGCCGACCCCTGAGCCGAGGCGCTGCTGTGCAACCCGCATGGTGAACCAGCCTTTGAACCCTGGCGCCGAGGTTTCAGGCGTCGACCGATGCGAGACGACGTTGGCGCAGGATGCGGCGGCGCTGACGTTCAGAACATCCACCCCACACCCCGTGCTCGACACGATTCACGAGTGCGTACTCCAGGCACTGGTCAGCGACGGGGCAACCTTCGCAGACCTTCTTGGCGACCTCGACGCCTACCCCATCGCTAGGGAAAAACGTCTTCGGCGGTTGGTTCGCGCAATTGCCCTCAGCCATCCACAATGTGCTCACGTCACCCTCCTGGTGCTGTACCCCGGTATTACTCACAGACTCTGTCGAAAGTTCCCATAAAGCCGGACTCCCCCAGAGACATTGTGTGGCCACACCTCTGTTGATACCGGTGCGCGACCGGCCGAAAGGTCTTGCAAACCTCGCCCGCTAGGCTTGTCGAGAACGAACCACGGAGCCAGCGATGACCGATACGACCGACCAAGCCCCAACAGAACCACCCGTAGCGCACGTAAAAATGGTGTATCTGGGCCCAACGGCGCCCCACTGGGAGATTCGCTCGGATTTCGGCGATCGCACCGCGATCGACGCTTTCCGGGATCGTGTCCATGCGCGCCTGCTACTCCTACCGCCACACGATCCTCAGTTCCGGCGCAACCGTGAACGCGTAAACCGTGACGCAGAGCGTGAGAATTATCGGATCGAGTGGGACCTTGGGTACGAAGAAGAGACCCCCGCCGCCTCCTGATCACGAGGTTCACGTCGGCGTTGACGTGGGCGGCACAAAGATCCTCGCGGTCGCACTCGACCGGAACCGCGAGGTAATAGCGAAGAAGAAGACTCCGACACCACATGGCGGCGCTGCGGAGGTCCTAGA
>JADFOM010000162.1:0-5613 GCA_022562835.1 Acidobacteriota bacterium
CGGCGGCTTTCTTCTTGGTTGCCGCCTTCTTTGCAGTGGCAGGTTCTTCAGGCTGCACGTCGCGGGTGAGACCTTCGCGCTCTGCCTTTCGGCGGACGCGGTCCGCGTGCGCGTCCTCCATGCTCGAGGAGTGGCTCTTGACGCCAATCCCGAGCTGTTCGCACACGTCGAGTGTCTCTGCGTTCGTCATGCCGAGCTCTCTCGCGAGCTCGTACACCCGGATCTTCTTAGCCAAGTTTTTTCTCAGCCTTTCAGGTTCGTGACCGACAGCCTATGCAGGTCAGAGCAGAACTATTCTGCCGCTTCGGTCGTATCGTCCGAATCCGCTGTCGCATCGTCCGATGCATTGTCGTCGTCCTCGGTTATCGAGGCCTCGGGCTCGGGTGTTTCAGTCTCTTCGTCGCTTGCATCGCCTTCGGCATCATCGGCGACAGCCTTTTCATCACTTGCAGCATCTTCAACGTCACCTTCACCCTCTTCGGTGTTGACATCGTCACTCGACGCTCCGTCGGTGGCATCTTCGGTAGGGTTTTGCTCGGCCCACTGCTCCGCGGAGACAGCCGGTCCACCCTCGGCGGGCTGCCAGACCTGCTCACCGGTTTCGGCATCGGTCACCCATTCACCCTCGGCCCAATTACCGTCGCCGTACTGCTCTTCCTGGGCAAGCTGTGTTTCGCTCTTGATATCGACGCGCCACCCCGTCAATCGCGCGGCGAGTCGGGCGTTCTGCCCTTCCTTGCCGATCGCCAACGAAAGCTGATAATCGGGCACGATCACTTCGGCGGTGCCGGTGTCATCAAAGATCCGCACCTCTTTGACCTTTGCCGGTGACAACGCCTTCATGATGAATTCCTGAAGGTCCTCGGAGAAGGGAACGATGTCGATCTTCTCGCCGTGTAGCTCGTTGACGATCAGCCGAACGCGTGCGCCACGTGCACCGACGCATGCGCCGACGGGGTCAACGTTCTGATCGTTTGACCAAACCGCAATTTTCGTCCGATGTCCAGGTTCACGAGCGCACGCCTTGATCTCGACAACGCCGTCAGCGATCTCGGGAACTTCGAGCTCAAACAATCGCTTGACCAGACCGGGGTGTGTGCGGCTAACCACGATCTGAGGACCCTTGGCCGTGCGACGGACCTCGACGATGTATGCCTTGAGACGGGCATTCGCGTCGGGGCGCTCATATGGCACCTGTTCCGCCTGCGGCAACAACGCCTCAACGCGACCGAGGTCGAGCAACGTGTAGCGCGAATCGCTCTGCTGGATCATTCCCGTGACGATGTCACCCTCACGACCGGCGTACTCCTCGTATTTCAGTTCACGCTCGGCTTCCCGAATGCGTTGGGACATCACCTGACGTGCCGTTTGCGCGGCGATACGTCCGAAGTCGTCGGGCGTCACGTCGAGTTGGTCACCGACCGGTTCGCCGTCTTCGTTGAGATCCTGCGCGAGGACCCTGATGTCCATCGTGTCAGGATCAATGGTCACCCATGAATACTCGTAGGCGCCCGGCATCCTCTTGTAGGCCGACTCGAGTGCATCGGCGAGTGCCGCGAACAGCGTGTCGACCGTGATGCCCTTCTCGGCGGCCAGGGCTTGAAGCGCTTCCAACATCTCGGCATTCATGAGGTTGCCTCCCCGTCGTCGGCGATCTCCGAAAGCGAAGACCGCGATGGAACTTTCTTGTCTGCCTTGGCGGACGGACCCCAGTCGAACACCGTGCGTGCACCGCTAATGGACGCAGTCGCGATATCGACGGTGCCGCCTTCCTCGGTGCGCAGCGTTATCGAACTCTCGTCGGCCGCGGCCAGAACACCGTCTCGTCGACGTGGACCCTCTGAACCTGGCATCAGCTTTACCGTCACCTTTGCACCGATTGCTCCCTGAAAATGTTGAGCGGTGCGTAGCTTGCGCTCTAGTCCAGGACTCGAGACCTCGAGCGTGTAACGAGCGCCGATGACCTCCTGCTCGTCGAGCTCAAACGAAATACGACGACTGAGGTCTTGGATGACCCCGATGTCAACGCCGCCTTCGCGGTCGACCATGACCCTCAGGATGCCTCCGTTGTAGTCAACGTCGTAAAGATCTACGTCGATTGCCTCGACGATTGGGGTCACGAGTGTCACCACCTTCTCCTGCACACTCATGAACACCTCCTCGATTCGACCGGGCGTAATCAACCCCGGACATAGAAAAGACGTGGGCATTGCCCACGCCTTGCCCACACGGGTTCGCTACGCGTGCGCCGAGTATAGCCCGCCAGCCGCTCTCTGCGCGGGCCGCCCAGCAGGCCCTGCGCCCAGCTCCGCTCCTTAGTAGGAGCGCCCACAGACCGCAACGAGACCATCCTCGTCATCACCTTCTGGCACGCTGCCGTCACCACGCTGAAGGCATCTCACCGTGATCGCCTCCGCCGCGAGCGCGACCTCGCCCTCCGGTCCGAGGGCATCCCATGCAATCCGGGCAAAGCCGGCTTCAGTAGCATCGATGACTTCAGAAATCGAACCGACCTCGGCCGTATTCTCATCGCGTCGTGCTACCGCCGCGGCGAGTACATCCGTTTGCATCCCTTCGAGTTCGGCACCACATCGACTCACGATCTGGTCGATCGGCATCGTCTCTTTCAGGCCGGTGTCGCGCCGGACCAGCGTTGCCTTCGAATCGGCGAGATCCCGCGGGCCTATCTCGATGCGAATTGGGACACCTTTGAGCTCCCATTCGGTAGCCCTGCGACCAAAGGAGGTGTCAACCCGATCATCCAGCTTAACCCGTGGGCCAGCTTCTAAAAGCTCGTCGACCAGTCGTCGTGCAACCTCACCGGCGCCGTCGCTGTCTCGCACCAGGATGACAACTACCTGAATCGGGGCGAGGCGGGGAGGCACTACGAGTCCTTCATCGTCGCCATGGGCCATGATCAGCCCGCCGACCATGCGGGTCGAAACACCCCACGAAGTGGTCCAGACATGCTGCTGTTGGCCCTGCGCGTCGAGAAATGTGGTGTCGAACGCCTTGGCGAAGTTCTGCCCCAGCTCGTGGGTCGTACCCATCTGGAGCGCTTTGCCATCCTTCATCATCGCCTCACAGCAATAGGTGAAATCGGCGCCAGCAAAACGCTCGCTCTCAGTCTTGGCGCCCAACAGCACCGGTATGGCGAGAACGTTGACCATGAAATCCTCGTAGACATCGTGAAGTATCTGACGGGCGTAGGCGCCTGCGTCATCACGAGTTGCATGCGCCGTGTGTCCCTCTTGCCAGAGAAACTCGGTCGTCCGTATAAAGATTCGTGGGCGCAACTCCCAACGCACCACGTTGGCCCACTGGTTTATCAGCAATGGCAGATCCCGATACGACTGGATCCACTTGGAGAAGTACTCGTTGATCACCGTCTCACTCGTCGGACGCACGACGATCGGCTGTTCGAGTTTCTTGCCGCCTGCGTGGGTGACCACGGCTAGTTCGGGGCTGAATCCCTCGACATGTTCTGCCTCGCGCTTGAGGTAGTCCTCAGGAATGAAAAGCGGGAAATAGGCGTTTTCGGCGCCAGCGTCCTTGATCCGTCGATCCACCTCCGCCTGCATCCGCTCCCATAATGAGTACCCATAAGGCCTGATCACCATCGTGCCGCGAACCGGACCGTTGTCGGCGAGTTCCGCCTTGTTGAGAAGGTCCTGGTACCAGCGAGGAAAGTCTTCGGATTGGGGTGTGAGGATCGGTGCTCGGGCCACCGCCGTAGGTTAGCGCCAGCCCGTCGATGTGAGATCAGTGCCTCACATCGACGACCTTGCCCACCTCGACAACCACCTGCTTCCACCCTATGACCGCTCAGGGTACGTAAGGTCATGATCTGAGGGGCTTTGTGAATGGAGCGCACCGACAACAACACGAACGACGTCCTCGCAGTGGGGCGCACGTACGTATCCACTCTGCGCCTCTTCGCCACACCCCCGGGTAGTCCGCGTGCACGGCGCCCGACCGATGTCCTCCTGCTGAGCATCTCGCTGTTCTGGCTGTTCGCAACAACACTCATCGCCGATCCACCGAGCCGGCTGAGCAGCGACATATCTCTGCTCGTCCAAGACTCACCGGATTTGTTGGTCTCGGTCTGGGAAATCGGCCACGAGTTGATCGTGTGGTGGGCAATCGCACTCTGTGTCTTGACAGTGCTGCGACGACACATCCTTCTCACTGCGATGGCGCTGTGCTCGGCGGTGACGGGTCTGATCATTGCTTTCATATGCCACCGACTCGCAACGGCGGCCTCTTTAGATTTCACGGAGTATGTCGAGGCCTTCACCCGCAACGAGCCTCCCGCCGTCTATCCGGCCATACGGCTCGCGACTGCCGGTGCAGTCATCGTTTTGGTCTCACCAGCGGTCGCCCGGCCACTCAGATTCTTTGGACGCATCGTCATACTCATGGCGTTCTTGAGCGCCGTGGGTCTAGAGACCTCAGCCGTCGACGGTGCAATCGCCGGCCTCGCTGCTGCCATCTCCGCTGCTGCCGCTGTGCATCTAGTATTCGGCTCACCCGGGGGACGACCGAGTATCGAGATGACAGAGCATGCCCTCGCCGAACTCGGCGCTCCAGTGCGCGACCTGCACCCGGCGCGACTCGAGCCAGCCGGTGTCATCCTTCTCGATGGCACCGATCGGCTAGGCCAACCCGTCACCGTGAAGGTCTACGGCCGCGACGCTTGGGATGGTCAGCTCCTCACCAAACTGTGGCGCGTCGCCTGGTATCGCAAAGAGCGCGGTCCGGTGTTGCTCAGCCGTTTTCACCAGGTCGAACACGAAGCTCTGCTCACGGTGCTTGCCAAACGTTGCGGGGCACCTGCACCAAACGTGATAACCGCTGGGGCAACCGAGGGCGGTGACGCCATTCTTGTCGTCACCGCAGACGGTACAGCTGTGGACGCACTGACCGAACGCTCTGTGCCGGAGCACTCCATCGCCGCCCTTTGGGCCGAAATCGACCAAATGCACCGCGAGGGCATTGTCCACGGTTCGGCCTTGTGTTGCGTGGCTGGTCTGGGCGTAGCCGAGTTGGAGATGTTCAGCCACGTACTCGACGGGAAGCCGCACCGTGCCGGTTCGGCCGGAGATGGTGACACTGCGATCGGGGTGAATTGTGGTGATCGTCCAGTGGTCGCGGTTCTTGACCATCAGTCCCCGGTCGGTGCGGACGGTTCGGTCGTTGCGGCGGGTGACCACCTCGTCGCCCAGCAGCAACCACTTCTCGCCGACTCGCATGGAGGGTGCGTCGGCGTCGAGTTCACCCATCCTGATCCGGGTGTGTTGCGCGAGTCTGTTGAGCCGGGTGACGGTGTCGGTGCTGTGCGCCATTAGGGCCACCGAGTCGCCCCGGCGACGGGCCTCCTGCCAAGCGGTGATGACGTCGACTTCCATCTCATCGAGGGTGCCGCCGTGGAGCCGGCCCCGCTGCTCGTATTCGACAAGGACTCCCGGGTCACCTTCTCGGAGACGGAGGCTGGCTTGACGTTCCCAATGGTGACGGAAGCGGTGGACCTGGTCGAGTTCGACGGCGCCGTAGCTGTCGACGAGGTGGGCGAACATGCCGCCCCGTCCCACCGCTGAGAACTGACGGGGGTCC
>JADFOM010000162.1:5623-6168 GCA_022562835.1 Acidobacteriota bacterium
CCGTTCTGGTCGGCGATCCGGGCCAACTCGGCGAGCTTTGGTGTGCTGGCGGTGCCGGCTTCGTCGACGATGACGGTGGTCCCGGCGGGCAGGTCGTAGGTGGTGCCGGGTGGCCGGGCCGGGTGTCGGTGCTCGGTGAGCAGCTTGTCCAGGGTGTCGGCGGCCATACCGGTCTCGGTGGCCAGCACCTCGGCTGCTGCCGCGGTCGGTGCAACTCCAAATGCTGCGCGACCATGGGCTTGGAGATGGGCGAAGGCGGAGGCGAGAGTCGTGGTCTTGCCGGTACCTGCAGGACCGACGATCAGCTCCAAGGTCCTGCTGCCGATGACCGCAGCCACCGCCTCCGTCTGCGCAGGGGCGAGCTCCTCGCCGGTGACGTGCGCCCGGGTGCCGTTCGACTCATCCAACTGGCGACGCTCGGCCCATGTGACCAGCTGTTCCTCTTCGTCAAGGATCGCCCGGGTGGTGAGCGCCCGGTCCACGGCCGCTTCGCTGATCGGTCTGCCGTCGCGCCGAAGTGACACACCGGCGGGGACGGGTCGGGA
>JADFOM010000163.1 GCA_022562835.1 Acidobacteriota bacterium
GTGGTAGATGACCGCAGTTGCTCCTGCATCGTTGAGTAGCGCGGCAAGCTCGTCTGCGACGTAGCGATAGTTAACGTTCATCGGCACAGCGCGCGCCTTGTAAGAGCCAACCATCGCCTCGAGATACTCAGGGCCGTTCAACAGCACCAGCGCAACAAAGTCTTGACCCGATTCGTGTGGCTCGAGGTCGCGACGCTCGCGATGAATACCGAGACCCCGTTTGGCAAGACCGTTGGCAAATCGGCGGGTTCGTTCGTTCACGTCGGCGAAACTCAGGCGGCGATCGCGGTACACGATGCATTCGCGGTCGGGTATCGCGGCAGCGATCGCTTCGTGTACCTGAGCGATGTTGAAGTCCACGGTCGTGATCCTAGAACGTCCGGCCCTCAGGGGTGACACGGGTGTCAGAAGGTCACACGCAAGGTCAGACCCCAATGGTTTGAACACCACCAAGGTGGTTGGAACCCATTAGTTTCGCGACATGACGGAACAGTCCTTCGATCTCGATGCGATCGACCGCAAATCCCACCTCGACCAGGCACTCGACGCGCTCGACGAGGGCGACATCGACCGCGCCCGCGATCAGATCAACCGCGCTGCACGACAGTCAAAAAGTCTGAAGGACTATTCGATCACATGGATCGCCGACCTGATGAGCTTCATAGGCGAACGTGATGGCGAACAGGCCGTCGAGGATGCCCTAAGGCGATTCGGTGACCGCACCCTCGCCGATCGAGCCGAACCGGACAATGACTGGTGGTCGGTGCCAGCAGAGGTTCGCTCCAAGGTCGTGACCCGCGCGATGTTGTCGAATTTCAGCGAGGTCGAGGTAGAAGCTGACGAAGAGAAGATCACCCTGTCGTTTCAGTGTGGTTCCGGGGGCTGGCTCATTGCCTCTGGCGCCTATCAAGGCGACGAGGCGCTGCTGACGTTGAGCGAATCCGGTCCGCGCACATTCGGTCGTGACACCCTGCCGGTCTACTGCGCGCACTGTTCGGTCAACAACGAGATGCAAGCGGTCGAGTCGACCGGCCAACTCTCCACCGTCGAGCACCCACCGACCCGTCCCGGCGATCCGTGCGTTCATCACGTCTACCGTGAGCCCGCCGACATCCCCGACGAGATCTACCTGCGAATCGGCAAGCGACCACCAAACGCCGAGCCGGTCGCATGAGTGCGCTGGCGCTCGTAGCGTTGATCGTCGACGACTATGACACCGCCATCCGATTCTTCGTAGATGTGCTGGGCTTCGAACTTCGCGAGGACTCCCCCGCCACCACCAACGACGGACGACCGAAACGTTGGGTCGTCGTCGGGCCGCCACACGCAGAGACCGGGATTCTCATAGCCAAGGCCGATGGTGAAGCGCAACGCACGATGATCGGCGACCAGCACGGTGGTCGAGTTGGATTCTTTCTACGAGTCGACGACTTTGCTGCGACGCACCAACGGATGGTCGAGGCAAGCGTCGAGTTCATCGGTGAACCACGCGATGAGCCCTACGGTCGAGTCGTAGTGTTTCGCGACGTCTGCGGCAACCTCTGGGACCTTCTCGGTCCACATCCGGAGAACAGCTGACGCTCATAGCGCGACAGGCTGGTTCTTTTCAAGCGGGCGGCGCGGCGATGAACTCATACCGCCACGCCGCAGGTTCGCCGTCGTCGACCAAGACATAGACACCGTCGACCAGGTCAATCTCAAGCGGCGGAGGGTATTGCACGAGCCTGCTAATCGATGGTCCACCGGCACAGGCGATGAGCATTCTCTCGCCATCTTCCACAGGAGAATGATACCCGAGTGCAGAATTGGCGATAGTGCCGCTAGGGCGTGCGGCCAGATCGCCTCAACAGGCTCTCCCACGGCTTGTACATCGTCACAACCGGAAGGACCGCAGCGGTGACGCTGCCCCTGATGCCACCCTGCGCCATGGCGAGCCCTGCTGCCACGGCGGCGAAAACAGCCGCTGGATCCTCGGGCACATGACGCGTATCGGTCACTGTCGACAGATCCCATGCATGCACCTGCCACTCGCTGGCGCCAACACCAACATGGGCGCCAACGGTCACTACCCCATAGGGGAACGCGAATGATCTGTCCCAATGCGGCGAAGCCGCTGCCAGGTACTGATCCGCTCGTTCAGCAAACGCGGTGATCGCAGATGGTCCGTCCAGCGTCGTGTAAGCCGCCTTGGCCAATTCGTTCTGCCGATCCATCTCCCCGACCTGAAACGGAGGATCGAGCTCACCGCGCAGGCTCCGTTCGAGCCACGCGTGATACCAGTCGGTCACCGCCAGGAGATGATGTGCGGTCTCGGTCGCTGTCCACTGACCGCATGCCGGTCGCTCCCATGCCGCGTCCTCGATGCGGTTGGCCACGGCGACTACGTCACCTACCCCAGAGCGATACAACGACTGATAGAGCGCCGCAGGATCGGCGCCACGCTCACTCACTGGCTGAGCTCGCCCTAGTCGGTCTCGGCGCCGTCTCGCTCATCGTCTCAGGTTAGACGGCCCGCGGACCGGTCGAACCTAGATGACCCCGTCGCTGCGAAGCGCAGCCAGACGCGCCTCGGAGAGGCCGAGTAGTTCGCCGAGCACGTCGTCTGTGTGCTCGCCGAGGCGGGGAGCACCGGCCGGCATTGGGTTGGCCTCCGCCCCGACCCGTGGAAACGGAGCCTGCTGGAGAACGGCGCCGATCACGGGATCAACCACCTCCGCAATGTCACCGCGCGCGCGAACGTGTTCGTCGGCGACCAGGTCGGCTGCGTCATAGACGGTACCGACCGGCACGTCGTGGTCGATACAACGCTCCTCGATCTCGTTGGCATCGAGCCCCGCTGCCCACTGCGCGACAAGGTCATTGATCTCCGCGCCGTGCACACCGCGTGCACGTGACGTCGAAAACCGTTCGTCGTCGACTAGCTCCGGACGAGCCATCGCCGCGCAGAGCCGAGCAAAGTTGACCTGCGATGCTCCGACGATGCACACGTAGCGGCCATCGGCGGACAGATAGTTGTCGAGCGGCGCGGAATGTTCGAGACGATTCCCGGTCCGGTTGCGCACTATGCCGAGCTTGTCGTAGGCGGCGATGGTCCACTCGAGAATCCGCAGGGCCGATCCGTAGAGGTAGGCGTCGATTACGCCGCCCACACCGGTGCCCTTGGCGTCGCGTTCGTAGAGCAGCCCCACCGCCGCTTGCGCGGCGAACACTCCCGTGAGGTAATCGGTGACCGTCACTCCCGGCCTTACGGGCGGGCGGTCGGGTTCACCGGTCAGATGCAACAGTCCTCCGTATGCAACGCCGTTGCGGTCGAGCCCGGGCCGCAGAGACTTGGGCCCGTCTTGGCCAAACACACTGATTCGGACGGTGACTACTCGGTCGGGCAACCGCGAAGGATCGATCGACCAATTCTCGAGCGTTCCCGGCCTGAAATTTTCACAGACGACGTCGACGTGCTCGGCGAGTTCACGAAACAGTTGCTGGCCCTCGGGCTTGCGCAGATCGATCGTTACCGACTTGCGGCCTCGGCCTTCGACAGCCCAATAGAGCGAGTAGTCACCTTCGTCGGTGTCGACGAACGGTCCGAGATGTCGTAGTGGATCCCCCACTCCCGGCTGTTCGATCTTGATGACCTCGGCGCCCTGTTCGCCAAGCAGACCGGCACAGAAGGGCGCGGCGATACGGGTTCCGATGTCGAGGACTCTCAACCCTTCGAGCGGTCGGCGGCTCAGGAGTCCGTCCCTTCGCTCGAAGCTTCGGCGTCGCGATGTTCCGCGAACACCTCCTTCATCGATCCCTTCTGTTGCCTCGCCGCGAGCGCGTCGAGTGCAGTTGAGGTGTTGTGCATCCAGTGATGTGCCTGGAAGTGATAGTCGTAGGCATCGCGCTGCCCTTGCAGGTCGAGGGTCTTGTTGATCGAACGTTTGACGACCTGAGCCGTCGCCGGCGGAACAAGCGCTATCGATTGAGCTAGTTCGGCCACCACCTCATCGAGTTGTTCGCGCGGCACGACACGGTTGACCATACCGAGACGCTCCGCGTCGACTGCTTCGAGAGTCTGCGCGGTCAAGAGAAACTCTTTGGCCTTGCGCGCTGGCATCTCCCACGGCTCGACCAGAATCTCGACCGCCGCACCGGTCATGCGCAACACCGGATTCTGAAACGATGCGTCATCGCTTGCGACGATCAGGTCGCACATACATGCGAGCATGACCCCGGCAGCGATGCACTTTCCCTGCACCACGGCGATCGTTGGCTTGCGGAAATCGCGTATTCGCAAACATCGATCGAAGTACATGACCTTTTCGTGCTGCCACTTCCCTTCGGGTGTGTCTCGCATTCGACGCCACTCGTCAGGTTCGGTGTCGCCGATCAGAGCCTTGAGATCGTGCCCGGCACTGAAGTGTTTTCCCGCTCCCGCCAGCACAACCACCCGAACCTCATCATCGGCGTCGGCCAGATCGAATGCAGCGTCGAGTTCGTCTATGAGCGCGGTGTTTTGAGCGTTCGCGACCTCCGGTCGGTTCATCGTGATCGTCGCCACATGTCCGGTGACGTCATAGAGCAGGGTTTCGAATGTCGACATGATGGTTCTCCGGTCAGGCACGAGGCTCTCGAGGAAGCCCGAGCGTGCGTTCTCCAATGATGGTGCGTTGAATTTCGTTGGTGCCGGCGAAGATCGACGCCGCCCGGTAGTAGAGCCAAGATCGCTGCCAACGCCCCTCACCCGGATTGCCGGATGCACCGCGCCACAGCGGCGCAGCATCGCCCAGCACCTCCATGGCGGTGGTGTGCATGCGCTGGCTCATCTCAGACCAATACAGCTTCGCTGTCGCGGCCTCCGGTCCCAGTTCACGACCATGTTCGAGCTTCGACAACGTCCGCCAGTTCTGAAGCTGGAACAACCGCACCTCGACATACGCCTGGGCCAGCTTCTGCTCGATCAAGGGATCGGCGTCGACGCCTCGTTCGCGCGCGAGTCGCAGGAGTTCTTCAAGCAGCTGCATGTGGATTACCAGTTGGCGCGGGTTGGTGCCGCGTTCGACCGACAACGTCGAACCCGATACAGCCCAACCGCTGTTGACCTTGCCGATGACCTGATCGTCGGCCACGAACGTGTCGTCGAAAAACACCTCGTTGAAGTCTGACTCATCGGTGATCTGACGCAGTGGGCGAACCTCGATACCGGCTGTCGACATGTCGACCATGAACGCTGTGATGCCTTTTCGTTTAGGTGCCTCGGGATCGCTGCGGGCCAGACACAACCCCCATTTCGCGAACTGGGCGTACGAGGTCCAAACCTTCTGCCCCGACAGCCGCCAACCGCCATCGCACCGCTCGGCACGTGTCTTGACCGCGGCGAGATCGCTGCCCGCGTCCGGCTCGGAGAACAGCTGGCAGAACAGCTCGGTGCCGTCGAGGATCTGTGGCAGCCAACGACGCTTTTGTTCGCCGGTGCCATGGGCGAGCACCGTTGGTCCGACCAGGTTCACTCCGATGCGACCGACCAGCTCCGGTGCACGGGCCCGCGCAAGTTCTTCTTGCACGATGTAGTGGTGCAGCGGTCCAAGATCGCGTCCGCCGAACTCGGTAGGCCAGGTAACACCGACCATCCCGGCGGCTGCGAGTTTCGCCTGCCACTCGCGCAGGTAGGCGACCTCTTCGCCGAGGTCGTCGAACATAGGCGGTAGACCAACGCCGTACTCCCACGGCAAGTTTTCCTCGAGCCAACGTCGACACTGCGAACGAAACGCCTCCTGTTCGACGCTGGGTGCAAGATCCATGTCCATTGGTCTAGCACCAAGTAGTTAGCGGACATGTGACGTGCCCTAACATCGGCCACGCCATGGACTTTGACCTCTCGCCCGATCAAACAGCGCTGCGCGATGCTGCACGAGCATTACTCGACGATGCCTGCACGCCCGCACGAATCGAGGCCGCTGTTTCTCACTATGACCAAGAGCTGTGGACCCAGATGATCGAACAGGGTTGGATCGCCGTGATGGTGCCGGAGCAACGCGGCGGTGTCGGACTCGGACCCGTCGAAGCGACACTGCTGGCCATCGAGGCGGGTTCGCACGTCGCGCCCGTCCCACTCATCGGACAAATTCAAGCGCTCGATGTCGTGG
>JADFOM010000164.1 GCA_022562835.1 Acidobacteriota bacterium
CGCGGCCTCCACCCCGAGCGCTTCGAGCGCAAATCGGTAGAACCGCTCGTCGGGCTTGCGATAGCCGACCACCCGCGACTCGATCACCGCGTCGAACAGCGGATAGATGTCCTCCCCGAGTGAGACGGTGCCGGCGTAAAGCTCAGCTCCGTTGGCTGGCATGAAGTTGTTTGTCACCGCGGCAGTTCGATATCGCGACGCACATTCCCGTACAACTTCGACCATTCGAGGTCGGATCTTGCCAGCAAGGCACCCGAGCACGGCCGCCGCGTCGACGACGAAGCCCTGCTCCGCCGCTTCGGCCTCGAATACCTCACAAAACTCTTTCGGATCGAGCTCCGAACGCTCGAATCGGGCCCACGCGTTCGTGTCGGGGTTCGTTGCGTTTAGACCCCGGATCGTGTCCGGTTCGAGTCCTGCCGCAACCTCATAGGCACTAAAAGCCTCAAACGGGGACGACAGAATCACGCCGCCAATGTCGAAAAGGACCGCTTCGATAGTCACCAGGCCACGTTATCGGCGCATCGCAGTAGCCTCAGCCGCCATGGCCGCTCAGTTCATTTTCACGATGCGCAAAGTGTCGAAGTTCATTCCACCCGATCGCGACATTCTCTCCGACATCACCCTCGCGTTCTACCCCGGCGCCAAGATCGGTGTGCTCGGTGCCAACGGTTCCGGTAAGTCAACGCTGCTACGCCTGATGGCCGGTCTCGACGACGATTACACCGGCGAAGCCAAGCTGACGGACGGATTTAGCGCGGGATTTCTCGAGCAGGAGCCGCACCTCGACGAGTCCAAGAACGTTCAGGAGAACGTGATGGACGGCGTCGGCGAGGTAGCGGGCTTGCTCACCCGATATGACGAGATTCTCGCCGCATGGGCTGATCCCGACGCCGACTACGAAAAGCTCGGCGACGAGCAGGCGGAGGTCGAACGCAAGATCGAAGCCGCCGGAGCGTGGGACCTGCAGCGCACCATCGAAATAGCCATGGACGCACTTCGGCTACCAGCGGCGGACAGCGAGACAACGAACCTGTCTGGAGGCGAGCGACGCCGTGTCGCTCTGTGTCGACTCTTGCTGTCTCGTCCCGATCTCCTCTTGTTGGACGAGCCGACCAACCACCTCGATGCCGAGTCGGTGGCCTGGCTCGAACGCTTCCTTGCCGACTACGACGGCACCGTCGTCGCGGTAACCCACGACCGTTACTTTCTTGACAACGTGGCCGGATGGATCCTCGAGCTCGACCATGGCAAATGCCTGCCGTTCGAAGGCAACTACAGCGGTTGGCTGGAACAGAAGCGCGACCGATTGGCATCGGACGAACGCGGCAAGAGCGCCCGTCAACGCACCCTCGACCGTGAACTCGATTGGGTACGCATGGCGCCAAAGGCACGCCGCGCGAAGTCCAAGGCGCGCCTAGGTGCTTATGAACAGCTGCTCGCCGAACAACAAGCTGCGACCGGTGCAGAAGATCAACTCCAGATCACCATTCCTGCGAACGACCGCCTCGGAGACATCGTCATCGAGGCCGAACACGTTCGCAAGGGATTTGGCGACAAGCTACTCATCGAGGATCTCGATTTCCGACTCCCTCCAGCCGGCATCGTCGGCATCATCGGCCCAAACGGTGCCGGTAAGACGACGTTGTTCAAGATGATCGCGGCCGCGGCGGCCGACGTCGACGAAGCGGACCTCATCCCCGATGACGGCACGCTCACAATTGGCTCCACCGTTCAGCTCGGATACGTAGACCAGTCCCGTGAAACTCTCAACGCGGACAGGACGGTATTTGAGGAGATCTGCGACGGACACGAGCTGGTGACGGTGGGCAAGCGGGAAATGAATGGCCGTGCCTATGTCGCATCGTTCAATTTCAAGGGCAGCGACCAGCAGAAACTCGTCGGTGAATTATCGGGCGGAGAGCGCAACCGGGTGCATCTCGCGAAGGTTCTCAAGCGTGGCGGCAATGTGCTGATGCTCGACGAACCAACCAACGACCTCGATGTGGACACCCTCCGGGCGCTCGAAGCAGGTCTCGACGCCTACCCAGGCTGTGCTGTGGTCATCAGTCACGACCGCTGGTTCCTCGATCGGGTTGCGACCCATGTCCTGGCCTTCGAGGGTGATTCCCAGGTGCGTTGGTTCGAGGGGAACTTCAGCGAATACGAAGCCTTCCGCAAGCGCGAACTCGGCGCTGAGGCCGACCAGCCGACTCGCATCAAGTACAAACCGCTGACCCGCTAGACGGGTCGCTTTGCTATTGGTTCGAACGCCTTCCTCAGAATGGTGGGATCGGCGCCGATGAATACGCTATGGCTCCCAAGTCGGCAACGAAGTCCAAAGCAAAGCCCTCCTCGCGCAAGTCGTGGAAGTCGAGAGCGGTCACGAGACTGATCGAGCCCGGCTCCGCCGTCGAATGCATGCATTGTGGCGACCGAGTCAAGTTCCAGGCTCGTCTGCGACTCCAACAGGTGATCTGCAACATCTACACCAAGGGGCGGTGGGACCATGTCGAGCACTTCCATGCCGAGTGCTACGACGAAGCTGACCAACCGTTCGGTGAACCAGAGGACTAATTCTCGCTGCGAGTTCGCGACACCTTCGGTGTCGCTCATTCGCAGAACGCAAGCGCAAACCGTCCGGGGCGGCGAAGCCACACCCGGACTACCTCGACATCGCTCATGTGCAGAGTATGCACCTAACCGTCCGGGGCAGAAGAGCTACACCCGGACTCATTCCGGGGCATGCGCAACATAGATTCAGCCGTAGCGTGGGGTTGATGGATCTCACCGCCGACCACTCACTTGCCACCGATCTCGCCGCAGAGGCGGGAAGTCTCCTAATGGAGTTGCGCGCGGAACTCTCGGGCCAGGACGCGCCCGGTGCTGTGCTCAAAGCGGAGGGCGACCGTCAGGCCAACGAACATCTCTTGTCCCGACTGGCCGACGAACGACCCAACGACGGTGTCCTCTCCGAAGAGGCGGCCGACGACCTCTCCCGCCTCGAGCGATCCCGCGTCTGGATCATCGATCCGCTCGACGGCACCCGGGAATTCTCAGAACCACCGCGCCGCGATTGGGCCGTTCACGTTGCTTTGGCGATCGACGGCGTGCCGGTCGTAGGTGCCGTTGCGCTGCCCGGACTCGACCTCGTTCTCGACACTGCAGATGTACCTATCCTCGCAAGCCTTGAGCGTGACGCTCCCCGCGTCATCGTGTCGCGGACCCGACCACCCGAGGTTGCACTGGCGGTCACCGAAGCTCTGGGCGGCGAACTCGTCGAGATGGGCTCAGCGGGCGCCAAGGCGATGGCCGTCGTTCGTGGTGAGGCTGAGATCTATGTGCACGCGGGTGGCCAGTACGAATGGGACAATTGTGCACCGACCGCGGTCGCGCTGGCCTCAGGATTGCACGCCAGTCGAATCGACCGATCGCCGCTGATCTACAACAACGAGAACCCATATCTACCCGACCTGTTGATCTGTCGCCAGGAGTTCGCAGAGGCCGCGCTCGATGTCCTCAACTGACGCCGACCCGCCGCTCAGCGGTGTGTGGTCGGCGCGTGAGCCTTGGCCGGAGCCAACCGAAAAGCGCACCTGGCAGATCGGGCTCGACGAACGAAGGGCTGCTATCGAGGCTGCGGTCCCGGGTTGGACCGACCCCAAGCGTTTTCCTCCTATCGGTCGGTTGAGCGGTTCGATATTTAGACTCGCCAGGGCCGTTGGCCCGTGGGCTGTGTTCGAACGACGCCGCAGCGACGGCCGAGTGCGCCTGTCGCGGCGTCTGCGCCTCGCGGCCGAGGACCTGGGACCCACTTACATCAAGCTTGCCCAGATCATCTCGGCCGGGCGGGGCCTGTTTCCCGAGGCCATTGTCGATGAATTCGCCCGCTGTCGAGACCAGGTTCCCGCCGAGGACTTCGCTACAGTTTCAGCGATCGTTGCCGAGGAACTCCAGTTCCCCATCGACGAAGTTTTCGTCGAATTCGATCGTGAACCACTTGCCGCGGCGTCGATTGCGCAGGTTCACCGGGCGGTGTTGCGCTCTCCTTTCGCCGGCGCTGGCGAAGAGGTCGTTGTCAAGGTGCAACGTCCGACCATTTCCGCGCAGGTCGAAGCCGATATCGGCGTGTTGTCCTGGCTGGCGGTACGGCTGGTTGGCCGCATCCCCATCGCCTCGTTGGCCAACCCCCCGGCGCTCGTCGATCTGTTTGCTCACACCATTAGCGAGGAGCTCGACTTTCGTCTCGAGGCTCAGAACATGCTGGACGTTTCGGCGGTTTTGGCCAAGCTCGGACAGGACAGCTTCATCGTGCCGCGCCCACACCCTCAACTCGTCACCCGCCGGGTGCTTGTGATGGAGCGTCTCGATGGTTTCGCTTTCGATGATGCCGACGGAATCATCGGTGCCGGCATCGACACGCACGCGGTCATCCGCACTGGGATGATCGGCTTCCTCGAAGGCGCCCTCCTACACGGCGTGTTCCACGGGGATCTTCATGCTGGCAACATTTTCATCACGCGCAGCGGCGAGACGGCGCTGTTGGACTTCGGCATCACGGGCAGGCTCGACGACCTCCAGCGCCGAGCCTTCTTGAGGCTGATGCTGTCGGCCACAACTGCGAACACAAAGGGCCAGTTGGCGGCACTGCGCGATCTAGGCGCGCTACCACTCGACGTCGACCTCGACGAGATGATCGCTGAGTTGGAACTAGATCAGCCGCTGGCCGACCCGCTTGAGATGGAACAACAGGAGATGATCGCCGAGATGCGTCGAATTGTCTCGGGGCTCTTGGCGTACGGGGCCCGCATTCCAAAGGAGCTCATGTTGTTCATGAAGAACATGATCTTCATCGACGGCGCGATAGCTTCGCTCGCGCCGGACCTCGACATGCTCGGCGAGGTCGCTCATGTCGCTGCCCATTTCGCGACAGCCCATGGCGGCACGCTCGCTGATGAGATCGGCTTCGATGCCGATAGCTACGAAGTCGACCTCGACGGCATCAAGGATGGTCTGGGTATCGATCGCTCCGTCACCAGGTTCACATATGCCGAGTTGATCGAACGCCGCGAGCTGATTCGCTCGCGCCTATCCAGAGATTGATCCAAGCACGTTCTCGACCATCGATGAGCGCATCAACTTCAGTGGTCGGGCATAGGCTCGCGGACCATGCGTTTGGTCATCGCTCGCTGCACTGTGGACTATCAGGGTCGGTTGGCGGCACACCTTGCTTCCGCTGTGCGGCTCATCATGGTCAAGGCGGACGGCTGCGTAGCGATTCACGCCGACGGCGGCGCGTACAAGCCGCTCAACTGGATGAACGCGCCCAACCGGATCGAGGAAGGCGCCGACATCTGGACGGTGACCAACGCCAAGGGCGAAACCCTGACGATCGTGATCGAGGAGTTGCTCTCGGATAGTTCGATCGAGTTCGGCGAGGACCCAGGCCTGGTCAAGGATGGTGTCGAGGCACACCTTCAGGAGCTACTCGCCGCGCAGCCTGCGACGATCGTGGATGGTCTCGAGCTGGTCCGACGTGAGTTCCCGACCGATATCGGCCCAGTCGATCTCTTGTGCCGTGACGATGAGGGCCACATGGTGGCTGTCGAGATCAAACGACGAGGTGAGATCGACGGCGTCGAACAATTGACCCGCTATCTCGATTTCTTGAACCGCGACCCGATGCTGCGCCCTGTGAGCGGCATCTTCGTCGCTCAGGAGATCAAGCCTCAAGCGCGCGTGCTCGCCCAGGACCGTGACATCGCCTGTGTCACCGTCGACTATGACGAATTACGCGGCATGGAGAGCAACGAGCTCCGCCTGTTCTGAAGCCCACAACGGGTGGGTTGCCCATGCGGGCGAGTCGTGAGCAATCGGTGAGCGAGCGTCAGCGAGTGAGCGGCCGTCAGCGAGTGAACGACTCTTCACGTTCGGTCGCTCGAGGTGATGAGGGGACCACGCCGAGCGACGTAGCAGCGGTAAGATCGAGGGCTCGCAGCGACGGAGAACCCTTCTGAAGATTTCTTGGTGGATTCTTGTAGGACTCGGCATTGCCGCTGTCCTCGTGACGACGGCGTGGATTGTCGACGAACAACGTCACGACGATCGCGTCG
>JADFOM010000165.1 GCA_022562835.1 Acidobacteriota bacterium
GGAACAGCGCCAGCGCCAGCAGCTCCCGAATACGAGCGATCTGAGCCGGGCGTTTCGTTCGGGAAAAAAGGTGCTCGTTGCTGAACACCAGGTTCGTCGGTCTCTTGAGCGAAACCTCCTCAACAAGTCGTGCCTCGAACCCGCCTCGCATGCGCGCAACGTCGGCTGGCCGCGCTCGCTCCGCGTTGACGCGCGCGCCAGTCGCGTATATTGCCAAAAAGGTCTGATTGGGTGGGCCAGCCGAGCGCGGGAAAAGATACCCCTGCTTCAGCAGCGCGTCGGCGTTGTGGAAGAGGAACCGTTGAATCGTGCTCGTCGCGGTTTTTGGGGAGCCGATGTGAAGGTAGGCGCGCTCGGCGCGATGGGCGGTCATATCAGGCACAACGTTAGGGCAGTGCAGCGGTCACTCTGCGACTCCTCCGTAGCTGGCCGCCTTGCCACGGTTTTCGCCATGGTGCTCAACCGCATAGGCGAGATCTACAAGGAACTCATCGACGGCATGAGCGTGACCGGGCGAGATCATGAGATGGAGGCCGCCCTGTTGACGGTCAAGGTTCCAGCCACGGTCATCCATCACATCAGCGATTGCGCCGGTGGTCTCGACTCCGTCGACCGACGAAAACTCGAAAAGCGAAAGTGTCGGCTTACCAGCAACCTGGAGGCCATCGATGGCAAGAACGCCTTCGAGGAATCGTCGTGACGTATCTCGGACCACGGTGGTTTTTGCCAGATAGCCGTCCATCCCAAGATGGTTGATGGTTGCCCACGCCGCTGCTATCGGTGCCGCTGGCCTGGTACCCGCTGTGGTGGCGGAGCCGTATAAACCCCCGGGCCAACCGTCGAAGAGAAAGTGTTGATGCGCCTTAAGAGCCTTGTCGCTGTAGAGCACCACCGATGCTCCCTTGAAGCAGTAGCCATACTTGTGGATGTCAGCGGAGATGGAGGTCACGCCTGGGACCGCGAAGTTCCAATCCGGTACAGACTCACCGATCCGCTCCCAGAAGGGCAACAACCAGCCTCCGAGGCACGCGTCGACGTGACACAAAGCGTCAACGTCGATCGCGAGGGCGGCGAGATCGGCGATCGGGTCGATGATGCCATAGGGGTAACACGGTGCGGATCCGACCACCAGTGCTGTGCGTTCATCGATCTGTTGCGACATCGAGTCGACGTCGGCGCGGAGATCGGCGCCAACCGGCACACGCACGGTGTCCATGCCGAGGTAGTGCGCGGCTTTCGTGAACGCAGGGTGTGCTGTTTCAGCCATGACGATGCGATGCGCATCCCGGTCGCGCTCGCGTGCTACCTCGCGGGCGGTGTGCACCGCTAGAAAGATCGACTCGGTGCCACCCGACGCCATCGTGCCTGAGCCGGGTTCGGTTCCGAACAGGTCCGCGGCGAAGCCGACGACCTCTTGCTCCATCCGAACCAAACTGGGGTAGGCGAACGGGTTCAGCGCATTCTCGTGCAGAAACATGTCAGCGACGCGATGTTGCAGCCGTTCGAGTTCGGGATCATCTGCGTTGTATACGAGGCTGAAGGCCCTGCCACTGCGCCAGTCGATATCGTTGCCGCGCATCTCATCGATGTCTTGGAGTAGTTCATCGACGGATCGACCGGTCTGGGGCATTGACAACGGCGATTCGGACATCCGTTCACCCTACATCTCCTATCCCTCTGGTTTTCGTGTGCGATGTAGGGTGAACGGATGGAAGCCGCGACGACGATGTCCGTCGAGATCTTCTCAGATGTCGTGTGCCCTTGGTGCTACATCGGCAAACGTCGCTTCGATGCCGCTCTGTCGCGCTATCGCGAGGCGCAACCCGCGGTCAACGTCGAGGTCGCGTACCGCGCCTATCAGCTCGACCCGACGGCGCCGGTCGGTGAATCAGAGCCCGTGCTCAGCGCCTACGAGAAAAAGTTTGGCGGTCCCGAACAGGCCGCGGCGATCATCGAGCGGGTCTCGACGGAGGCAGCTGGAGAGGGCCTTGAGTTCCGAATGGACATCGCTCAGCGCTCCAACACCTTGCTCGCGCACCGGCTTTTGGTACTGGCCGAACGGCAGGGATGCCAGCACGAGCTCAAAGAACGCATCATGGGCGGATATTTCTGCGAAGGCCTCGAGATCGGCAAGTTGGATGTGCTCATCGAGCTCGGAACAGAGGTTGGCATGGCGGCGGATACCTCGGCATCCTGGCTTGAGGGAACCAGCGGCAACGACGAAGTCGTCGCAGCGTTGAACTTTGCTCTCGAGGCAGGAATCTCGGGCGTACCCACCTATGTCTTCGATCGCTCGAGTGCCTTCTCGGGTGCACAACCCACCGACGTCATGTTGCAAGGACTCGAGTTCAACGCTTCGCGGATCACGAACCCGAACTGATTACCCTCGGCTCAATCGCCGAGCAGTCCGCTGCCGGCTGGGAGCGATCCGCCGGCCTCGAGCCACTCGGTAATGACACGTTCACCTTCGGCCGGGTTGTACACATCCTCCTGATAGGACCACAAACCCTCGCCAGCGTACGTAAGTATGGTGACACAACCGAAACGAAACTCGCGACCGCCGCCGGTTGGATCGGGCAGCACCTGCCACGGGTAAAAGACAACCCGGTCGCCATCGATCACCGACCATTCGACCGGAAACGACATCTCCGTCGGTGCCATCGCCATCACCGAAGTGATCGCTGTGCGGTTCTCTTCGCGCCCGTTGAACGTCCCTAGGTGACGCTCGACCCAAACCCCGTTGGGGCTATGAAGATCGGCCCACGCGTTCCAGTCGCCCGAGTCGCCAACCGCTACGAACCGATCGAACGCCGCGGACACCTCCGATCGTTCAAAAGTCATTTCCATCTCCTAAAGCAACGAATTAACCGCCCGTATGGGTCGGTCTA
The DNA here is from genome assembly GCA_022562835.1 of Acidobacteriota bacterium. Classification (GTDB taxonomy): domain Bacteria; phylum Actinomycetota; class Acidimicrobiia; order Acidimicrobiales; family SHLQ01; genus JADFOM01. Next base: position 2,889 of record JADFOM010000165.1, read on the forward strand.
CACATGCGAGTCATAGCGAGGATCAGTCGAGCACAGCGGCACTTATCACGTCGTCGAAGCGGTGCGCAGCCCACGAAAGAGGAACGGTGAATTCGTCGACCTCCGTGACGATGTCGATGTAGACCGCAGCAATATCTGTGGCGGGGTCGGCCCAGGCATAGATTCCCCCGGCACCACCATGGAAGAATGCGCCCGGTGCGCGGATTCCGCCCGAAAACAGCCGCCAGACCTCCGAGGCGCCGACACCGAAGCCGTACCCCCAGGACGCTTCTACCCTGGTTCGACCGACCGCCTCGCCAGGTGTACCGGGGATGCGGTTCGTCGTCATCAACTGGACCGCGGAACAGCTCAACACCCGCACGCCGTCAAGCACACCTCCGTCGAGAATCGCTTGTTTGAATCGCAAGAAGTCCAACGGCGAGCTGAATAGTCCCCCGGATCCGTCGTCGGTCGCAGCCCATAGTGGGTCGTTGAACGAAATCGGCGAGAAATCGTGATCCGGTCCGAACGGAATACCCGCGGGTCGCTCGACGACGCGATCGGCGAGGTCGTCACCAACCGCCATTGCGGAGTTGTCCATCCCTAATGGCTCAAAGATAAAGGTGCGCATTGCTTCACCGAGGGTGGTGCCGGTGGTGCGCCGCACGATCTCGCCGAGTAGCGAGTAGTTGACGTTGGAGTACTGCATAACCGCACCGACCGAGCTACGCCGCGGAATTTCAGCCGCCCTGGCCAAGAAGATGTGAGTCATTAGATCACCGTCACCGGAGAAGTCGCTGATCAGGTCGTCGAGACGAGCCTCCCGATCGGCAACGACGTCGTCGTCGTGCCAGCCGGAGGTGTGTGTGAGTAGATGAGCGACCAGGACGTCATCGTGATCGGCTGCCAGCTCGGGTAGATGTACCGAGGCTGGCTCGTTTAAACCGATGAGGCCTCGTTCGACAAGGCACAAGATCACCGCAGCGGTGACGGGCTTGGTCTGTGAGGCCATCGGGAAGATCGAGTCGACGCTGACCGGCGGACCACCGGGGCGCTGGTCGCCGACCGCGTGGCTAAACACCACGCGTCCGTGACGAGCGACAACGGCCGCCAACGTGGGCGATAGACCTTCGTCGAACTGACGCTGCATTAGCGCCCTGGCGTCGTCGAGCCGTGCCGGCGACATGCCGACCGCCGCGGGCTCAGCCGGGGTCAACGCAGCAGCCTGCGGGGCGGCGTTCATTCGACGACCGCGCCAGTGATGACGTCTTGCAACCGATGTCCGATACCCGATACCGGTTCCATGAATTCGCTGACCTCGGTGATCACCTCGAAGAACACGCCTACGATCTCGTGACGGAAATCGATCCAGTAGACAACTCCTCCGGCGCCCGGGTGCATGACCGAACCCAGTGGGACGAGACCTCCCGCGAAGTACGGGTACGGCCACTCGGTTACGACCGTGAAGCCGTAACCCCAAGACCCCTCTGGGATTAGGTTGGCTAAGAATATCGCCGGCACTCCAGGAATTTGATTAGTCGCCATCGACCGCACCGACCCCGGGGACAACACCCGTTCACCATTACCCACGCCGCCGTTGAGAATCATCTGACCGAAGGTGAGCAGATCACACGGTGATGTGTGAACACCCCCAGCTCCGGAGTCCGCCGACTCCCACGCTTCGCCTTCGAACGAAGCCATCGCATCGGGTCCGAAGGGCAAACCCTCCGCGCGTTTCACTAACTTCGGCTGAAGCGCCTCGCCGACGATCACGGCGCTATCGCTCATACCCAGGGGATCAATAACGCGGGCGCGCATAGCTGCGTCGAGTGTCCCTCCCGTGACGCGGCGAACGATCTCGGCCAGCAGCGTGTAGTGCGAATTGTCGTAATCCATTTGCTCACCCGGCTCCGAGACCTTCACCGGATCGAACGCAAGGGACAGGAACACGTGCTCGACGAGGTTCCGCCCTGGTGGCGCCGCAGGGAAATCACCGGCCTCAATGAGATTTTCCAATCGGTGGGTGCGCAGAGCCGACTCCCAACCAGCGGTGTGAGTCAGCAGATGGTGCACCAGCACTTCGTCGTTGCCGGTCTCGCGCAGCTCAGGTAGGTAGTCGATCACCGGTTGGGCAATTCCGATCAAGCCCTCCTCGACGAGGCTCATGACAACGGCCGCGGTGAGCGGCTTACCCGCCGATGCAATCGGCCACATGTGATCGAGATGGAGCGCTTTGCCGTCGGGCCGCTGGACACCGACCGCCTCGGCCGTGACGCCGCCGGCCAGCCGCAGCGGCTCGCCGCCGAGGGCTTTGACCGTTCCTTCGGCCATGGCATCAACGTGTCGCCGCGCCTGAACTGGAAGCTGGGTGACGACGAGACGCTGACGCTGCAGGGCTTCTTCGTGAACAACCGTTTCCACAACGAAGGCGAGAACACGACCACCGTGCTGCTGGGCAGCGCGCCGAGCAGCGTGCTGGACACCACCCGCAACCAGGGCACCTTCGCGGCCCAGCGCCTCAACCTGCAATACAACAACCGCTTCAACGAAGACCGCCGGATTGAACTGAAGGCCGGCGCGGGCTCGGGCGGCGCCGACTTCGACTACAACTTCTTCGGCCGCGACAAGGCCGGCACACCCACCGTGACGCGCGAGACCACGGGCCGCAACCGCAACCACAACGCGACGATGTCCGGCAAGTACAGCCAGTACGCGGGCGAGGCCCACACCGTCACGGCCGGTGGCGAACTGGAGCGCCGGGTGCGCAATGAGAACCGCCGCACGGTCGAGAACGGAAAGGAGCTGTTGCCGGGCATCGAGGGCCAGCCCTTCGACGCGACGATTACGCGCAGCGCCTTCTTCGCCCAGGACGATTGGGTGCGATGGGGGTCCACGACACAGACGCGCGCGAGCAACTTCGAGGGCCACGAGGTGCGCGGCGCATACGCGTTTCTCTCGACTTTCAATCTCGTCGCCCGCCTCTATCTCGTCGACGGTATCGCGCGACAGACCGCATCGGCCACGACCACCGAGGACGGCAAGCGCTTCCGAGTGGATCTCAACATCCGGTTCTAGATCATCATTCCACGCGTGCCATGCTTCGACCGATTCTAGAGGATACTCGAAGGGAGAGCCGGCATTCGCGGGCGGCGCAGGTCGGCCCCCGGCGATGCGTTCGATGACCGTCCGAGCGCTGAACATCGGCCTCCGGACTGGGCACATTGTCGCGGTGAGCGTTCT
>JADFOM010000166.1:0-801 GCA_022562835.1 Acidobacteriota bacterium
GGCGAAGTCGCGGATCCTCAAGAGTATCCGCCGCAAAAACGATGACGAAACGCGCTCCCTGTCCGAGCTCCTTGCGTCGCAAGATGCGGCCCATCCGCTGAATCATCTGCCGACGGGTCCGACTGGCGCTCAAGACGATGCCGAAGTTCGCGTCGGGCACGTCGACTCCTTCGTCTAGGACTCGCGGCGCGGCGACCGCGTCGAGGTTGCCGTCGCGAAGATCGGCGAGGATCCGTTCCCGATCGCGTTTGGGTGTCGAGCCCGTGATCACCTCGATCGAGACGTCTATGTCAAGACGGTTGATCGCATGATTGGCCGCGCGCACAGTCTCGGTAAAGATCAGCGCACCGTTCGCTTCCCTGATCGAGGATGAGAAGCGGCCGAGAACCTCATACTTGGCGGTGCTCGACGAGACGATGTCGCGGCGTTTGGAGAAGGCATCCAAGTAGTCGCGAGCGGCCCGTCCGTCTTCGCCAGCATCGGACTCAGCGAGGTGTCCTACCGCCGCGATGAACGCCCCGAACGGCTCTAGTGGTATGTCGTGGATTGAGCGAAGGTGTGAGCGCGCAGCTACCAACTGCGCCTCGGTTGCGACGTAGTCGTGGCGTTCCTCCTCGGTCAGAGGTACTGATACGAACGCCACCCGCGGTTCTGTACACACACCGTCGGCGATCGCGGGAGGAAAATCGTACTGAAAGCACAGACCGCCGAAGAAGGGAAGGAGGATCTTCTCGACAGCGTCGTCGGCACGTTCGAGTGTGGCGGTCAGGCCTAGACGCTCGTCGTAACTATTGAGCAGAG
>JADFOM010000166.1:811-6061 GCA_022562835.1 Acidobacteriota bacterium
AAGGCGTAGACGGGGCGCTGCTGGGACAGCGCGTCCAGGTTCAGAGCCCACAGCCCCACGCCGCCCCCGAAGCCGTGGCATTCGTCGGCGACGAGAAGACCCTCTCGACCATTGGGTGGCATCGGTTGGTGCGACGCTGCGGAGTGACGGGTGGTAACCAACACGTCGCAGTCCGGTGGCCTGTCTGAGTTGCTGTCGCCCAGCCTGCCCACCCGGCAATCGGGCAGCGATGCGGAAAGACGCTCGTGCCACTGTTCCATCAGCACACGCGATGGCACGATGACCAGTACGAATCGACCACGTCTAACCGCATCGAGTGCTGCGGCCAGCGCGATGTTAGTTTTACCCGATCCAGTGACGGCCTCGATTACGCCGCGTCGACCGCAGCGAAGCCAACTGGTCAGCGCTTCAAGCTGCCATTTGTAGAGGTGGAGATGTGCGGACAACCCAGTCACGATAGGCCGCGTTACGGCCTGTGCCCCATCATGGCTCCACTAAATGGCAAGCCAGTCGGCAGCGGATTCGATCAAATGGGCGACGGATTTGGTCGAGTCGGTCACCGTGGTGTCACGTCCCGCCGACTTGGCCCGGTAGAGCGCCGCATCGGCACGATCGATCAGCGAGGTGTTCTCGGTGGGGTTGGGCAGCGCTCGGGCGATACCCGCCGAGAACGTAACTTTGCTGCGATCGGCCCAGCTCGAGCGAATTCGCTCGATGATATGTTGAGCGACCTTACAGTCCGTTTCCAGCACGAGACAGAATTCCTCGCCGCCCCAGCGAATTACCAGATCGGGGGCGCGTACCGATTCCGAGAGGGTCGCCGCGAACTGCCGCAGAGCCTCGTCACCGGCCAGGTGCCCGTATTCGTCGTTGTAGGCCTTGAAATGATCGAGGTCCAACATGACGACGGTGAGCTGGCGATTGGCGATGTCCTCCTCGAGCAGCTCCTCGATGACGAGACGGTTGCCGACCCCGGTCAAGGGGTCGGTGCGCGTCAGACGTTGGAGCTCGGCGACCTGCCGCTCTCGTTCATCGACCTGCTGGAAGAGGTCGGCGATGGCTTCGAGTTGTGACCGATCTGTCGCGCCTGACAACTCGATGCCGCCACGAGCGAGCGGAATGTACAACGAAGCCTCGTCGTCTGAGCGGTCGCCCTCGTCGGCGATGAGCGTGATCGACGAACACCCGGTGAGACCTTCGAGAATCGACCGCGAATCAGCCGCCGCTCGGTCGACCGACGAGCTTCGGGCCGTGACACTGGCGAGCAGGGCAAGGTTGGTAGCACGTGCTCGCTGCGCCTCGGCCTCGAGGATGAGGAAGCGGGTGACCATGACCGCTACGGCAGTACATCCTGCAAAGATCCAGGCGTGGACGAACAATAGGTGAGCCGCTAGCCCGATGACCATCAGACCAGCGATGTACGCGACGCACCCATAGGCCCATCCGCTAAAGACGATCCACCGGTTCTTGTTGCCGCTCGCGAAGACGGCGAGAGGGATGAGTGCGAACGGGACGGGACTGGCCACATCGTTGGACGCGACCATCGCAAGGAATACCGCCACGAACGCGGCCAAATTAGTGACGAGCGCTATCGGTTCGAGGTCTGACCATTGCGAACGCCGTGCCATCACGATCAAGATGACGGTGATCACCGCCAAGATGGCGATCGAGCTGTACACGGCCGACCAGCGAATGGCCACGCGATGGGGCAGCGCGAGCGAGACGAACAGAATGGGCGCGATGAGGATCGTACGTGCTGCGAGGCCTCTGAACATTTGCTGTTCGTCGCTCGACTCCGCGCGATTGGCCATATGTCGTCTATCGACCGCATCGGTCGTGGCCTGAATCCTTATGGTGCGATCGACCCACGCGAAAATGCGCGCTAGGCCAAACCGCGGTGCACCACTACACTCTTGACCGTGACCTACAGCGCTCCGGAATTTCACCCAGCGTTCGAGGAGTACTGCGAGACGATCTTCGAACTTGCGGAGGATGACGTAAATGTGATCCAGGCGCGGATTGCAGAACGTCTTGAGGTATCCAGGCCAGCGGTGTCGGAGATGGTTCGCCGGATGGAGCGCGAGCATCTCGTCAAGATCAAAGCGGGCGCAATCTCGTTGACGTCGGAGGGCATGGCCCTCGCGACTCAGGTCGTAAGGCGTCACCGACTTGCCGAACGTTTTCTCACCGACATGTTGGGTCTGTCGTGGAGCGTTGCGCACCACGAAGCTGGGAGCATGTAATCTCACCGGATGTCGAGGCGGCCTTGGTCCGAGTACTGAACGATCCAACTACATGTCCTCACGGCAACCCCATTCCGGGATCGGGCTATGAGGCGCCGGTGGCTTCGGTGGTGTTGAGCAACCTTGATGCTGGAGCGTCTTTTACGATCGAACGAATTCCCGAGGAGCTGGAGTTCAGGAGCGGTCTTCTCGAGTTTCTTGAAGAGTCCGCGATTCTGCCAGGCAACGAGGGTGTAGTAACCGCTGTGTCACCCGATGGAACGACCACTGTTGAGATCGCCGGAGCACATGTCGGTGTCGGAGCGTTCGCGTCGGCACGAATTTTGGTATCGAGTAGCTGAGTCAGTCAGGCCTTGAGCGTCCAGCCGGCATCCATTGCGGTCCAGCGGTCTCATCGATGCGTTCCATAAGACGGCCGCCGACGGGTTCGATGACCTTTAGCAGCGCCTCGGCTCGCTCTTCGCCAAGAAGCCGCCAAGGAGTTTGGGCGATTCGGTCGATGCGATCCTCAAGGTCCTGGCGGTACGCGACCCCCGCGGCATTGACGGTGTGGCCCGAGGCGAGCCCTCGCTCAGCGAGAGACGCGTAGGCATCGCTTAGTGCGGAATCGTCCGATCCGCGGCTGCGGGCCAGCCAATCTCCCTCGTATGCACGCCAGGCGCCATCGAGGACTCCGCACATCGTTGCGTCGAGCTCCTCGGCCAGCAGCATCGCCCAGTGAGTGTCGCCGCGCCATTCACGAATGCAGTTGATGGCCAGCCAGGCCGCGAGTAGCGGATCGGCGGGACGGGGCCAGTCGCGGTGTGCCGCGTAGAGCGGACGGCCGCTGACAGGGAGCCCGTCGGCGACGTCCCACAGATCGTTTGCCATTCGGGCCAGGGGCGAGCAGATCTCCGGTGTGTACTGTGACAGACCGGCCTTCACGGCCTCGTCGCGCGCGTGAGCAGCCGCCTCGAATGTTGTGTGCTCCCGGCAGAGGTCGAGCGCCGTCGAGATGAACGTGTGGTCGATCGAGAAGAACGCGGCGGTAACCGTCGAGTTGCCGGCGCTCGCGAGCGGTGCGGCACGCGTCGCCACGTAATAGCCCAAACCATCGGGCACGCCGAGAGCCTCGTAGTTTTTCATCCCGATCGGGTCCCAATAGATCCATCCGATGAGTCGGTGCGAGGCGAAGGCCGCCCGGCGCGTCAGATCGGTGAGGTCAGCGTTCATGGTCGCATCATCGCAGCCACAACGTCTTGCCGCACGTGACGGCCAGCCTCAGGTGACGACGTATTGCTCGAGGTCCGGTTGCCGGGTCGCAGTCCAGTAGTCGAGCAGGGGGAATGGCCAGTTCTGCGCAATGCGACCGTTGGCGCTCTTGTACCAGGAGCTGACCGTAGAAATCCCCCAGGCCATCTCCGCGTTCCGGTCATCGATGTCAGCGACGAACGACTCCCACACGCTGCGCTTGATCTCGATCGAACGGTGCCCTTCGTCGAAAACGGTGGCCAGTGTTTCGGCCACGTAACGAGCGGCGCACTCGGAGAAGAAGATAATGCTGCCGTTGAAGACGATATTGGTGTTCGGTCCATAGAGGCAGAACAGGTTCGGGAATTCAGGAATGGCCATGCCGAGGTAGGCACGTGCGTCGTCGCCCCAGCGCTGGTGCAGGTCGGCTCCGTCGCGTCCGATCACCTTCATCGGGGTCAAGAACCGCGAGGCATCAAAGCCGGTTCCATAGATGATCACGTCGGCCTCGTGCATGTTGGCACCGCCGGTCACGACACCATCGGATGTGATTTCGTCGATTGGGTCGGTGACCAGAGAGACATTGTCGCGCATCAGTGTCTCAGCCCAGATGCCGTTGTCGAGTACGAAGCGTTTCGCCCCGACCGGGTAGTCGGGCACCACCTGGTCGAGGAGGTCTGGCCGCTCTGCGAATTGGTCGTGCAGGTATTGCGTGAGCGTCTCGCGCATCAGGTCGTTCATCGGGCTGACCGCCCGTTCGAGAGGTCCGTCCCAAGCGGGGTCGCGGCGCAGCGCATCGAGAGCTCCGTGGTGGATCTGCCAGAACTGCCGGAGTCGATACCAGTGGTGATAGTCGGGCAAGAGGTCAAATAGCTCCGTTAAACCCTCTGAGATGGGCTCGTGGTAGACCGGCCGCTCGAGAAGCCACGCCGGCGTGCGCTGACATACCGTCAGATGCGCCGCTTGGGCCGCCACGTGAGGAATGAACTGCATCGCGCTGGCGCCCGTGCCGATCACCACGACGCGCTTGTTGGTGAGATCGAGATCTTCGGGCCAGGCGCTGGAATGGAATGCCAGTCCGGCGAAATTGTCGCGTCCATCGATGTCGGGCATCTTGGGACGGTTGAGTTGCCCAACCGCGCTGACCACAGCGTTGACCTTCAGGTCATCGGGGCCGTCGGGTCCGCTCAGCGAAAGCGTCCATTGCTGTGTGTCCTCGTCCCACCTCATCGATTCGACTCGCACACCGAAACGCGTGTTGGCGGTCACGTCCCATTCGTCTGCGCAGGATCGGAAGTAGTCCCGCAACACGTCCTGGGTGGAGTGGTGGTGGGGCCAGTCGGTTCGCTGTGCATTCGAGTACGAGTACACGTGGTTGGGTAGGTCGACGCGGCAGCCCGGATAACGGTTTTCGAGCCAGGTGCCGCCGATGTCAGCGTTCTTCTCCAACACGACGTAGTCGATGCCCGCCTGGTCAAGGCGGTGTGCCGTAGCGATACCGGACATGCCAGCCCCGATGACAGCGACGACCGGCGCCTCTCCGTCGGAGCGCTCGATGCGGCGGCGTGGCGCTCGTTCGTCGCCGCTGAGCGCCAGTTCTTCGAGCAACATAGCGAGGTACGGTTCGTCGAGAGGGCGCCCTGCCATCCATTGCACGATCGAGACCACGTCAACGGCTACTGCGGAATTGTCATCTCCCAATGCCCGTTCGAGACCGTCGGCCGCGCTGGTCCGGGCGAGGGAAATCTGCTCGGGCGTCCAGCCATTGTCGGGAAGG
>JADFOM010000167.1 GCA_022562835.1 Acidobacteriota bacterium
TGCGGACTAAGGTGACCACATCAGCACGGTCGAGTAAGTCTGCCGCGCGGACCGTCAACAGGTCAGGGTCACCCGGGCCTGCGCCGACGAGGTAGACGGTCAACGTCGCCCCACCAGGGCGCGAGCGACCGAACGGCCCAGAGCGGCTGGGTCATGCCCGCGTTCGCTGACCCGCAGCGGTACCGATCGCTCGTCAACGGACAGAATGCCGGTGCAGGCGATCTCGTCGCCGTGCCAAGTCGCATGAGCACCGGCGGGCATCGAGCAGTCGCCGCCAAGCTCCAAAAGAAACGCTCGTTCAGTGTCGAAACAGACGCGGGTGTCTCGGTCTTCGATCGTCGCAAGCACAGCGTGGAGCTCCGTATTGTCGGCGCGGCACTCAACCGCGAGTGCGCCCTGGGCTACCTGTGGAACCATCTGGTCGATGGAGAGACGTTGTGACGGTTGCGGATCGTGACCAAGCCTGTCGAGACCGGCCGCGGCAAGCACGATCGCGTCGAACTCGTGTGCCCTCGCGAGTCGGCTACCAACGTTGCCGCGAAGTTCGCAAAAGGACAGGCCATCGACCAAAGTGGCGAGCTGAACACGCCGCCGGACCGACCCGGTCGCCACGACCGAACGCGGACCGAGCGAATCGAGACCCGCACCGATCAAGACGTCGCGCGGGTCTGCTCGAGTTGGCACCGCCGCGACAACCAGTCCATCCGGGACCATGGCCGGCAGGTCCTTGCCACTGTGCACGGCCACGTCTGCTCTGCCGTCGAGAACAGCTGCTTGGACCTCCTTGACGAACACACCCTTGCCACCGATCTCGTGGATCGCCACGTCGAGTCGTCGGTCTCCCGTCGTGGACACGACAACCTCTTCGACCTCGATGGAAGGGTCGATCGATGACAACAGCGCAGCAACGTGTCTTGTTTGCCAGAGCGCAAGTTCGCTACCCCGTGTCGCGGCGCGAATCTTCATGTCGCGTTCCACTGCGACGAGGGCGCCTGCCTACAGGTCGAACAGGTCACGGAGTGCGTCGGCGAGCCGCTCGCCCCGAGCGGTACCGGCCGCATCCTTGAGCGCAACCGTCGGACCGTGTAACAACTTGTTCAGCGAACTGCGCACAATCGCCTCGACCATCTCACGCGACGTGTCGTCGAGATCGCCGCCGCGGCTCTGGACCTCTGCCCGCACGATGTCTGCAGCGTTATCTCGAAAGTTCGTGATCAATGGATCGAGTTCGCGTGCCGAGGAGATCGCGCTATAACGCTCGACCTCCTCATCGATAATCGAACGAACCTGCTCAACCTCGCGGCGGCGTCCCTTGACACCCGCTTCAGCGAATGCACCGAGGTCGTCCATATCCAATAACGTGACGCCGTCGATGTCAGCCGCGCCGGGGTCAACATCGCGGGGCACGGCAATATCGACGATCAGCAGCGCGCGACCATTGCGTCGCTCCAACACATCGTCGAGGGTTGCGTGTTCGATCATCAACGACGTCGCGCCCGTCGATGTCAACAACAGATCTGCGGCGACGAGTTGATCGGTGAGGTCCGACAACCGCACGGCCTCGCCACCGAGACGGTCGGCGAGTTCTTCCGCGCTGCTAAAAGTTCGGTTCGCTACACACAGTTCGCCCACGCCGTGGCGGACCAGCGCCATGGCCATTCCCTCACCCATGTCGCCCGTGCCCAGCAGAAGTACAGATCGATCCGATAGCGACTCAAGATGTTTGGCCGCCATCGCTACGGCGGCTTGGGAGACAGACGTCACGTTTCGGGAGATTCCCGTTTCGGTCCTGACCCGCTTGCCGACCTCGATGGCATGACGGAACACCGGCCGCAACGTCGCTCCGACCACTTGACATTCCTCAGCTTGTTGCCACGCAGTGCGGACCTGGCCGAGAATCTCGTGCTCCCCAAGCACCGCGGAATCGAGCCCGCATGCTACGTCAAAGAGGTGGGCTACCGCCTGGCTGTCATGCAGCGTCGTGAGATGGTCGGACAGATCCTCGGGCGGCAGATGCGACCACTCGCACAGTGCGTTGCGGATGTCATCGAACCCGCCGTGGAAACGTTCGGCGTGGACGTATACCTCTGTCCGGTTGCAGGTCGACAGGACCACCGCCTCTGAGATGTCCTGTCGGCCTACGAGATCGTCAAGGGCCTTGGGCAGGCGCGCATCATCGATACTTAGGCGTTCGAGCAGATCGAGACCTGCTGTTCGGTGATTGACACCAACGACGACTACAGACACGCGCGCAACTTCTCCCTGGCCTCGTTGACTCGGCCGGACCGAATCAACTCAAGGATTCCCGAATCGAGCGCTTCCTGCCAACTTTTCCCCTCGGTCGAATTCCCCGCAGAGATAATTGCGTCGCGCTCATCGGCCAACAGCTTCAACAACACATCATATTCGGGTCCGAGCTGATCTCCGAGCCGGCCTTTGAGCCAAGAGGCCATCGCCGGCGAGCGCCCATTCGTAGAGACCGCAATCGTGAGATCGCCCTGCCGGTAGCGAGCGGGGAGAATGGCGCTGCAATTCTGTGGGTCATCGGCCGCGTTCACGAATACCGAAGCCACCTCACCGTCGGCAAAAACCGCTCGGTTGACCACCGGATCGTTGGTCGCGACAACAACGAACCAATAGTCAGCGGCTTCTCCGGAGCGGTATCTACGGCGCTGAACTTCGACATCGAGCGCATCAAACTCGCCAACTACATCGGGCGCAACGACGGTGACGCGTGCCCGGGCCTCCATCAACTCGTGGGTCTTGCGCAGCGCGATAGTTCCAGCACCGACCACGAGGACGTCTCGTCCCTCGAGTCGCAGGCCGACCATGAACGGCGGTGCGCTGCTCATTGGCTTCCGAGCGGATCGGCTTGACGCTGGTAGAAGCTGAGTACTTGAAGCTCAGAAGCCAGGTCGACTCGCCGTACCGCGATCGAACGATCGAGATCGAGGATGCATGGTGCGAAGTTGAGGATCGAACGAATACCCACTTCGACAAGAGCGTCCGCCACTGCCTGAGCCGACCCCGGGGGTGTCGCTATCACACCGATCGCTACCTCGTCGCGTTCGACAACCTCGCCCAACAGAGCTAGATCCATCACCTCGAAATCGCCCAGACTGATCCCGATCCTGGTCGGGTCGTTGTCGAAAATTGCACGGACTGGAAAGCCGCGATCATTGAACCCAGAGTACCCGACCAACGCCGAACCGAGATTGCCGGCACCCACGATGACGACCGGTCTGTCGGTGGTCATCCCTAGTTCTCGAGAAACCTCGAACAAGAGGAATTCGACGTCATAGCCCACACCGCGGGTGCCGTAGGACCCGAGATAGGAGAGGTCCTTGCGGACCTTGGCTGCATTTACACCAGCCATGGCGGCGAGGCGTGCCGACGAGACGGTTGTGATGCCCTGCTCGGTGAGCTCCACGAGGCAGCGGCGATACACCGGAAGGCGAATCACGGTCACCTCTGGAATGAACTCGGGATCGTCGCTCACAATTTCACCGTAACGGAGTTTGTGCACTAATTCACATAGTTGCCATCGGAGCGACGGGATCCGGCTGCTCCAACTCGAGCGCCGGCTCGATCCACGGCAGTTTTCGCAATATCCAATCGGCCTCCCGCGGGGTGAGAAAGGCGCAATAACCAATGGCCATCGACCATACAAAAAAGCCCAGCCGCATTGCGTAGTCGAAACCGAGATGCATCCCCATTCCAACGACGATCGCAAAGCGACGGGTACGCGGAATCCACAGTAGAACAGGCACCGCGATCTCGATCGCGAGGGTCAGATAGGTCAAGACCCTCCCGACCGCCAGGTTGTCCGTGAGACTCTCCGGTACCCATAGACGTTGGAAGTCGCGTACCTGAAGGGCATATAGCGCCGCCGTGCCGTCTTGCCAGGTGCCGCCATCCAGCTTGGCGATCACCGATGCCGGGTAGATCAGCGTGATCTGAATCTGTGCCATGCGCAACAGCCAGACGGGGGCGAGCGCTTCGTCGCGATTCGGTCGGTACAGGTCGCGCACCGAAATCGATGACGCCGAGTTCGGCGTGACCACCGCGAAGATCGCGAAATACGCACACCAAACGCGCAACAGCTCGTCCCCGGCGTTGAGTACCGACAGGTTGTCGAGCTGAAAAGACATCATGCCAAGCCACATGAGCGGCCCGAAGAGACGTACCAAGTTCCCGCTCAGCACTGCGCACGCGGCGACCAACGTCATCACCAGCACGACGACGATCGCCGTATCGGACTGAAACCACTGGAATAGTCCGTAGCGATAATCGGAATAGACAGGATTGGGACGCACCCCACTCTCGCTGTAGAACGCGAACAGGTCGGGAAGCACCATCACGAGCCACACGATTACCGTCAGCGCGAGAGCGCTGCGCATCAACACGTAGGTCGATGCCCGCATCGGCGCGAGCCAGAACTGGCCCCATGCAGCGAAGAAGCGACGTGGTGGTGCGAGCAGTGACCGCCTCCGGTCGATCACCACGTGCTCATTCAACGGGCTCAACCGATGGAGTGCCCGCGGGCACATAGGTGTGGAATCTCTCGACTTCCCAGACGAGTGGCTTACCCGATCCTGCCTCAGCCAGTCGCGACTGTTCACGAACCAACTCAACTCTCACAACGTCGACGTCAGCTCGGCCGACCTCCACTTCGATCCACTGCGCGACGGGACGCCAGAGAGCACTGTTCTTGTCTTGTCGAAGTCGCCGCTCGAGCTTGCGCCAACGGAATTCGCGCAGCACACCGATGAACGGCTCACCATCAGGGAAATCGAAGACCTCCCTCGAGCCGTCGCTGAACGTGATCTCGGCATACACACGTGCAGACGTACGCGTCGGGTTGGGAGCGAATAGACCCCATCCCTGGTTGATAGCGAGAGCATTGACGACGGGTCTCACCTGATCCTGGGCGCCTGCACGCACATCGGGATCGGGGAAATTCCACATGATCAAGACCACTACCAGCCCGGTGGACAGCGCACAGAGCATCAGCCGCCCGACGCGAGAGCGATAGAAGAAGCCCGGACTGTCGCCATGCACCGACGAGACGGTACCTCTATAAGGACGTCAGCGCGAACGACGAAGCACTCGACGTAGGACCTTTCCGCTGTCAGCGCGAGGAATCACATCAACGAACTCGATCGCAGTCGGACACTTGTAGCGAGCAAGGTGAGCTGCACAATGCTCGATGATTTGGTCGACTTCGATCGACGCACCCGGCTCAACCACGACAGCGGCGTGCACGGTCTCGCCGGACTGCGGGTCGGCTGCACCTACGACACCTGCGTCAGCGATAGCTGGATGGGTGCGCAGAGCGTTCTCGACTTCGGCGGGATGCACGTTGAACCCGGACACGATAATGAGATCCTTTGCGCGGTCGACCAGGTACAAATTTCCCTCATCATCGACGACCGCGATGTCGCCGGTGTGAAGCCATCCCTGCTCGTCAATCGCTGTCGTCGAGGTGTCGTCGGCGCCCACATAACCAGCGAACACATTCGGCCCGCGGACCCACAGCTCACCCTCGTCGCCAATTAGAGCATCGGACCCTGACGGCTCTACTAGCCGGACCTCGACGCCGGGAAGTGGACGTCCGACCGAACCCGGCGGCGCGGTCGTACCCACCGCACTGGTCACCGCCGGCGACGCCTCTGTGAGGCCATACCCCTCGCGAATGTCGATGCTGAAGCGCTTGAGCACGGCGTCGTGCGTCTGGACCGCAAGAGGAGCTGCGCCCGAGACCGCGAACTGCACGCTGGACAACGCGCCGCTGTGCGCATCGGGCATCGATGCAAACGCCGTCCACATGGCTGGAGCACCCGCCACGACGGTGACCGCTTCGGACTCGATGGCCGCGAGCGCGGCACTCGCATCGAAGCGCTCCATGAGCACGATCGTTCCGGACGCCGAAAGCGTGAACGCCAACACCATCGTCAAGCCGTAGATATGGCTGAAGGGGAGAACGCCCAACACAACGGGTGGAACATTGCCCAGCCCCCCTGGATGACGTTCCATCTGATCGATGTTGGCCAAGACATT
>JADFOM010000168.1 GCA_022562835.1 Acidobacteriota bacterium
TAGGCAGCGGACATCTCCGCGGCTCGGTCAATGTCTTCGATCGTGAGCAACGGCGTCAGCGATAGCTGCACCGCCCCACTCGCATTGATGAGTAGCGAGACGCTCGCGGCGCTTGCGTCGTCGGGGAAGTCACAAATTGCGTATACGTCGGTGTCTCCGAACGCGAAGTACATGCAGTCCAGCGATCCACCGACAGACTCGATTGCTGCTTTGGCTGCTTCGCTTCGTTTGGAACCCCCTTCGGCCAGAAGTCCCTTAACTCCTTCACCCGAATAATTCGCCTGTATCAGGTACTTTCCCATGCTGCCCCCGTCCGTAGTCAGCCAGAAATGGCCTTATCAGGACTGATTATTCACGCAATGAAGAGTTAGTGCAATGTGGGTCACGTGCGGTGTCAGACACCGAGCGCACGGTTTTCTTGGACAAGATCGGTTTTGCGCTCGGGTGTCTGACACCGGTACCCAGCGGATTCGCGGCTTGATGAAATTGGTCTTTCAGCGCTGGCTATCGCCCTGGCCGGGGTTACCTAGAACTCCTCGTCGAAGTTGACGGCGCCTTCGACGCCGATCTGGTATGCCACAACGTTGCGTTCGAAGAAGTTGGTCAACTCCTGCACGTCCTGGAGTTCCATGAACGAGAACGGGTTCTTCACGTTGTAACGGCGTTCGAGGCCGAGCTGTGAGAGCCTCTGGTCGGCAACGAACTCGAGGTAGAGACGGGTGTCACCGAGGCTCATGCCCGGCACGCCTCCCTCTAGGACGTCGGCGGCGAACTGGTATTCGCACTCGATCGCTTCCTCGATCATCTCGTTGATCTGCTGTCCGAGGGCATCGTCGAACAGCTCGGGTTGTTCCTTGCGGACGGTGTTGATCACTTCGAACGCAAAGTTCATGTGGCAACTCTCGTCACGAAAGACCCAGTTGGTACCAGATGCGAGTCCGTTGAGCAGACCCTTTGATCGAAGAAAGTAGACGTAGGCGAACGCGGCGAAGAAGAACAGTCCCTCAATGCAGGTCGCGAAGCAGATCAGGTTGAGTAGGAACTTACGCTGGTCCTCTTCGTTCCTGATCTCGTCCATGTCGTTGATCGAATTGATCCACTTGAAGCAGAAGTCGGCCTTCTGACGGATCGACGGAATGTTCTCGACCGCGTCGAAAGCGGCTTCTCTTTCCTCAATGTCGGGGATGTAGTTGTCGAGCAGGGTCAGGTAGAACTGGACGTGCAGGGCCTCTTCGTAGAGCTGCCGGGACAGGTACATGCGGGCTTCTGGTGCGTTGATGTGTTTGTAGAGGTTGAGCACCAGGTTGTTCGCCACGATCGAATCGCCGGTTGCGAAGAACGCGATCAGTCGGTTGACGAGGTGGCGTTCGGCCGGCATCAGTTTCCGGTCAAGGTCGACGAGGTCGTCGCTGAAATCGATCTCCTCGACGGTCCAAGTGTTCTTGATAGCGTCGCGGTACATGTCGTAGAACACGGGGTAGCGCATCGGCCTTAGCGTTAGGTCAAAACCAGGTTCGAGAATGTTGCCACGCACTGTGGTCGGCGCAGGCGCTTCCTCGGTAGCGGGCCTCGCTGCGCCGATGTCAAATGCGTTGTCGGTCAATGCCATTATCAGTGCTTCCTCTAATCGTTCTTTGCGAACTCAGTCGCAGGCTTCGCAGGATTCGGGACTTTCGAGTGAACACGCCACAGCTTCAGCATCGCTAAAGGTTGGGGCGGCGGTCTTGTTGATTCGAGTCGCCGGACGCGACCGCAGGTAGTAGGTGGTCTTGAGACCTTGTTTCCATGCGTGCAGGTACATGGAGCTGAGTTTTCCGATGGTGGGAGACTCCATGAACAGGTTGAGCGATTGGCTCTGATCGATGAAGGCGCCGCGCCGCGCTGCCATGTCGATCAATGCGCGCTGAGGGAGTTCCCAAGCCGTGCGGTACAGAAGTTTGAGATCTGCGGGCACTTCGGCGATGTCCTGAATCGAGCCCTCGGCGGCCTTGATCCGTGCCGACATGTCGTCGTTCCACATGCCGCGCTCTTGCAGGTCTCGCACAAGGTAGCGGTTGATCTGCAAGAACTCGCCCGACAACGTTTCACGTTTGAACATGTTCGACACCTGCGGTTCGATGCACTCGTAGCAGCCGGCGATCGAGGCGATCGTCGCCGTAGGGGCGATCGCCATGAGCAGTGAATTGCGCAGACCGAAGTTGTCGATTCGTTGACGCAGCGAGTCCCAGTCGAGGTCATCGCTGGGCGTCACACCCCACAGGTCGAACTGAAGGGCGCCGCCCGCAACACGGGTGTCGTCATAACTGGGGTGTGGCGAACCAGCGGCTTCGGCAAGCTCGGTTGATGCCCAGAGTGCGTGGAAGTACATGTGCTCTGAAATCTTCGAGGACACCGCTTCGGCCTCAGGGCTGTCGAAGCCCAATCCGAGCTGGAACAACACGTCCTGAAGGCCCATCAGGCCTAGCCCGATCGGTCGCCACGATTCGTTCGAGCGCGCGGCTGCTTCTGTCGGGTAGAAGTTGATGTCGATCACGCGATCCAAGAAAGGCACGGCGGTGCCGACGACCTCGCCTAGTCGGGCGTAGTCGAACGAGCCATGGTCAACGAAGCGTCCGAGGTTGACCGAACCGAGGTTACACACGGCGGTCTCGGCTTCGTTTGTGACCTCAATGATCTCCGTGCACAGGTTTGACAGGTGCACGACCCGCCCGTCGCTGCCGGTCTGGTTGCATTTGGTGTTGGACGCGTCCTTGAAGGTCATCCAACCGTTGCCGGTCTGCGCGAGAGTCCGCATCATCCGCGCATAGAGATCGCGTGCAGGCACCTGTTTTTCGAAGAGTCCGTCCTCTTCCGCCTTCAGGTAGGCGCTGCGGAACTCATCGCCGAAAAGGTCACAGAGGTGAGGAACGTTCTTCGGGTCGAACAGCGACCACTGCCAGTCGTTCTCGACCCGCTCCATGAACATGTCGGGAACCCAGTTTGCGAGGTTGAGGTTGTGTGCCCGACGGGCGTGGTCGCCGGTGTTGTCTCGCAGTTCGAGGAAGTCCTCGATGTCGGCGTGCCAGCTTTCGAGGTAGACGCATGCGGCGCCCTTGCGGCGACCGCCCTGATTGACCGCTGCAACCGAGGAGTCGAGGGTGCGCAGCCAAGGAATGATGCCGTTGGATAGCCCGTTGGTGCCCTTGATCAGTGAGCCTTTTGCACGAATGCGGTGGTAGGCGAGACCGATACCGCCCGCAAATTTGGAGAGCTGAGCGACATCCTTGTAGCGGTCGTAAATCCCGTCGAGTGAGTCGCTGGGAGAGTCGAGCAGATAACACGATGACATTTGCGGATGCGACGTTCCGGAGTTGAACAGTGTTGGGCTCGAGGGCAGGTATTCGAGCGACGAGATCAGCCGGTAAAAGGTGATCGCGTCCTCGGGCGTCGTTGCGAGTCCGCATGCGACGCGCAGAAAGAAGTACTGGGGCGTCTCGATGACCTCTCGGGACTCGGGATGACGCAACAGATACCGGTCGTACACCGTTCGCAAACCAAAGAATTCGAACAGTTTGTCGTTGTCGGTGTTGATGGTGTCGTTTAGTTTGCGAGCGGCTTCGGCAATGAACTCGGCCACATCGTCGGAGATCAATCCAAGCCGGTGGCCGGTCGAGATCGACTGTGAGAACGAGTGGATGTCCTGGTTGCGGACCTCCTTGTCGATCACCGTCGACAAGAGTCGTGCCGCGAGGCGTGAGTAGTTCGGTTCGTCGACGATAAGCCCCGCCGCAGTGCGGATGGACAGTTCGTCGAGTTCTTCTGTGGTTGCGCCGTCGCAGAGCCCGGAGATGGTCCGGGTAGCGATACGCATCGGGTCGACGCCATCAAGGCCATCGCCACAGCGTTCGACCGCGCGAACAATCTTGTTGACATCGACAGGTTCGAGGTCGCCGTTGCGTTTGCGGACCTGCATTTTGGTGGCCGAACCGGCGTCGTCGTGATCGATTACCTCGACGTCGTCGACGCTAAGAAGTTCGTCGGTTAGTGCCATATAAAGACCCTCCATCTATCCCCATGTGCGAGCACGCTGACGCGACACCCGAGGTAGTTGGGCGGCCCAAGACAGCATTGCCGGAAGAACCATTACAAGCGTGTAATTACACAAACGTCAAGCGTTGTTTTTGAACGTCGACTCTTGCCTACGATCTAGCGGTTTTTTGGCTTGCATTGGAGGGCCCTCGCGCGACCAAACATGGGTCCGCGGTGTGACAAATCGCACTCAAGACCAATTTGAGGGACTATTTGCCGCGGATTCGCGCAAAATTTGGTCGTTTACCCACCTGTGAGGTGGGTAAACGACCACAGAATCGTGAAGGCGGCCGTCACGCGGTAACGCTCAGCCGCTGACGACGACCGCGATGCGCGCTGGGGTGTCATCGATCGTTACCACCGCGCTGGCTTCGCCGTCACTGATCGTTGCGTAGCTAACCGACGTAGCGAGCACCTGATCGGCGACGTAGCGCTCGTGTGCGCGCACAGCGGCTGCGGCGGAATCGGACAGATCGAGGGTCAGGGCGATGCGGTCGGTGACGACGAGATCGGCGTCTTTTCGGGCCTGTTGCACATGGCGCACGACGTCGCGTGCGAGGCCCTCAGCGATGAGTTCCGGCGTGAGTTCGGTGTCCAACAATACGAGTCCCTCGTGACTACTCAGCGACGCAGCGGTGGTGTCCTCGCTCGCCTCGATAGCAAGTTCGTACTCCCCTTCGTTCAGCGTGTGACCGGCGAGCGACACCGACCCGTCGTCGTTGCGGATCCAGTTGCCATCGCGCGCTGCGGCGAAAACCTGTTGCACCTCGCCACCCAACCGAGGGCCGAGCACCTTGCCGTCGGGGCGCAGCACGAATGTCGCGTGCTCGTCGGCCGACTCGATCAACTCCACACTCTTGACGTTCACCTCTTCGGCGACGAGGGCCCGAAACGGGCCGAGCGCCTCAGCGCCGGCACCGGCGACCGTGAGCTGAGCGAGTGGTAGACGCACCCGCAGCCCTTCGGCTTCACGTAGACCGAGCGTGGTCGAACACACATCGCGGGCTAGGTCCATCGCGGCGACGAGACTTGGGTCATCTGGCAGCAAGTCGGCATCGGGCCAATCGCTGAGGTGCACCGAGCGGTTCTCCCCAGGATGCAGACCTTGGTAGATCTCCTCCATGATCAGGGGCAGGAACGGAGCGGCGGCCTGTGCGAAGGTGCTCAGCACGGTGAATAGCGTGTCGTAGGCGTCGGCCTTGTCGGCGCTCGTCTGGTCGCCAGCTGGCGCCCAGAACCGGTCGCGGCTGCGACGGATGTACCAATTGTTGAGGGCGTCGATGAACCCTTGGAGGTGGCCGGCCGCTCCAGGTAGATCGTAGGCGTCCATCGAATCGGTGACAGCCACGATCATCTCATGCGTCTTGGCCAGGATGTAACGGTCCAAGACGTCGGTCGAGTCGGTTCGGTGCTGGGCTCGGTAGTGGTCGATATTCGCGTACTGGACAAAGAACTTGTAAGCGTTCCAAACCGGCAGGAGAACCTGGCGCACGACCTCGTCAATACCACTGTCGGCAATGCGGGAATCGCCCCCGCGCACGATCGAGCTCGACAGGAAGTACCAACGAAGCGCGTCGGCACCCTGACGGTCGAACACTTCGGTGGGCTCGGTGTAGTTGCGGAGACGCTTCGACAGCTTGTCGCCATTCTCGGCGAGTAGAACTCCGTGGCAGATGACATTCGAGAACGCGGGACGGTCGAACAACGCACCGGCCAGAACGTGCAGCGTGTAGAACCAGCCACGGGTTTGGTTGATGTACTCGACGACAAAGTCGGCCGGGAAGTGATCTTCGAACCATTCCTTGTTTTCGAACGGGTAGTGCACGTGCGCAAACGGCATGGAGCCCGAGTCGAACCAGCAGTCGAGTACCTCAGGCACCCGTCGCATCATCGATTCGCCGCTCGGATCGTCCGGGTTACTGCGCGTGAGGCCATCGATGGTCGGGCGGTGG
>JADFOM010000169.1 GCA_022562835.1 Acidobacteriota bacterium
TGAGGTACTCGAGGCGGTGCTCGACATGTTGAGCGGTCGTTATCCGTCCGACGAGTTCTCCGAGTTGCGCCCCAGGATCGTGTGGGATCGTGTGGCCGGCGTGCTCAGTGGCCGCTCGGGCGCTCAACGTCTTGCGGTGACCAACGCCGGCACGATCCCTGATAGGGGCCTCTTCGGTGTCTTTCTTCCAGACGGGACACGGGTTGGAGAGCTCGACGAAGAGATGGTCTACGAGTCGCGACCGGGTGAGACGTTCTTGCTCGGCGCGTCGAGCTGGCGGATAGAGGACATCACCTTCGACCGCGTCGTGGTCACACCGGCGCCGGGACAACCCGGGAAGATGCCTTTCTGGCATGGTGATGGGCCAGGACGTCCAATCGAACTTGGCAAGGCGCTCGGAGCTTTCATTCGCGAGACGCGAATGGATCCCTCGACCGAACGACTCGTGGCCGACTTCCATCTCGATGATCTGGCTGCGACGAACTTGCTCGGCTATCTCGCCGACCAAGCTGAAGCGACAGGGGTCGTGCCCGATGATCGCACGATCGTCCTGGAGCGCTTCAGAGACGAGATAGGTGACTGGCGGGTCTGTATCCACACACCGTTCGGTGCCCAGGTACATGCACCCTGGGCGATGGCTCTGAGGGCGAGACTCGAACAACAATGGGGGGTCGACCCCGAGATGATCTGGAGTGACGACGGCATTGTGCTGCGTTTGCCCGAGACGATGGATGACGTGGACAGCGACGTATTGGTGTTCGATCCAGACGAGATCGAGCGGCTCGTCGTCGACCAGCTCGGAAAGTCAGCGATGTTCGCGTCTAGGTTCCGTGAGTGTGCAGGTCGAGCTCTGTTGTTGCCGAGACGCCGACCAGGTCAGCGAACGCCGTTGTGGCAGCAACGCCAACGCGCTGCGGACCTGCTGACGGTCGCATCGAAGTATCCGGGATTTCCGTTGCTGCTGGAGACAACGCGCGAGTGCCTCAACGACGTCTTTGACCTTCCGGCCCTTCGCTCGATCATGGCCGATATCGCAAGGCGAGAGATCAAGCTGGTCTCGATCGAGACCGACCATGCATCGCCATTTGCGCAGTCTCTTCTCTTCAGCTGGATAGCGATCTACATGTACGAGGGCGACGCTCCGCTTGCTGAGCGACGCGCCGCAGCGCTTTCGCTCGACCGGGATCTTTTGCGCGATCTGCTCGGCGCAGAGGAGCTTCGCGAGCTCATCGACGCCGACGTGCTCGCCGAGCTCGAGTTGGCGCTCGCTCGCATCGGAGACCGATTTGTACCGCGTGATCCCGATGAGCTTCACGATCTCCTACGGATTGTCGGACCGCTGACCCTCGCCGAGATCGCGACCAGAGCTCCCGGTACTGACCTCGACTCATGGCTTGGCGACCTGCGAGCACAGAGCAGGGTCATCGAGGTGAGCCTCGGTGGCTCCTCTCGGTTCGCCGTGGCGGAGGACGCTGGTCGTTTGCGCGATGCGCTCGGGGTTGCCATCCCTGTCGGGCTGCCGGCGGCCTTTACCGACCCGGTGGATCGTCCCCTCGACGAGCTGGTGGCTCGCTACGCCCGCACGCATGGTCCGTTTCGGTCTGTCCAGGCTGCGGAGGAGTTGGCCGTCGACCCGAGCCGCGTGAGCGAGTCGCTGCGGAGACTCCTCGATGCACGACGCATCGTCGAGGGCGAGTTTCGGCCCGACGGCGTTCACCGCGAGTTCTGTGATGTCGAGGTTCTGGCGCAGTTGCGGCGCCGTTCGCTAGCGGCGTTGCGCGCCGAGATCGAGCCGACCGACACCGCGGCGATCGCTCGGATGTTGCCCGGCTGGCAAGGCGTCGGATCACAGAGACGTGGCGAAGACGGCATCTTGGATGTGGTGTCGGTGCTGGCGGGAGCCCCGATTCCAGCGTCGATCCTCGAGCGCGATGTACTGGCGAGCAGGATCGACGGCTATCGCGTCGGCGATCTCGACGCTGTGTGTGCGTCTGGTGAGGTCGTGTGGGTCGGTGCCGGACCGATCGGTTCACGCGACGGACGAGTCTGTCTTGCCTTCCGCGACACAGCCGCGGCGCTCCTGCCAATCGCTGACGAGATCCCCGATGACCCACATCACCGGGCCATTCTCCAGGTGTTGTCCGAGCGTGGGGCCACGTTCTGGCCAGAGCTGACGCAGGCCGTTGCGCAGGCCGAGCTGCTCTATGACGACGAGACCGTGTCGGCTGCATTATGGGATCTCGTCTGGGCCGGTGTAGTCACCAACGATTCGTTCGGCGCCGTTCGAGCCTATGTTGCAGCTCGGACCCGATCGGCGGGCCGTTCGCGGCGCTCTCGGCGCGGAGTTCTACGCCGCGGAGGACCGGCGAGCTCGGTCGGTCGCTGGTCGCTGGTAGCGCCGCTGATGCAACCCGAGTGCAGCGCTACTGAGCGGAGCCACGCGAAGGCGATGCAGCTGCTCGAACGCTACGGAGTGCTCACGCGGCAGGCAGCGCTTGGTGAAGGCACGACGGGAGGTTTTGCCGGCGTGTACCCGGTCCTCAAGATGCTCGAGGACCAGGGCACCGTGCGACGCGGCTACTTTGTGTCCGGCCTTGGGGCGGCTCAATTCGCGCTGCCCGGCGCCGTCGACCGCCTTCGATCGGCTCGTGCCGAAGACGACACGCAGCAGGAGCCTGAGCGTCTGATTCTGGCAGCGGCCGATCCGGCACAGACCTACGGCGCGACCCTGCGCTGGCCCTCGAGTAAGGGACGCCCGTCGCGCAGTGCTGGAGCCTACGTTCTGCTGAGGAATGGACTGCCCGTGCTGTTTGTCGAGAAGGGCGGTCGCAGCCTCATCACCTTTGCCAACACCGATGTCGGGCCCGATGACGTTGCGTTGCTGAAGACCATCGTTGGTCGCCATGGCGGTCGCAAGATGGAGATTGTGAACGTCGACGGTGAACCGGTCACCGGATCGCCCGTTGCCGATGTCTTACGGGCCGCTGGCTTTCGCGATGCCTACCGTGGACTGCGCTTCGACGCTGAGTAGCGCTCAGCCATGGGGCGAGCGAGTTGAGCCCGGGGACTGCCGCCTAGTCAGCCGAACGCGTCGGCAACCTCTGTCGGTTCGCCGAGATCGCCTGCCTTCATCAGGTCCGCTAGCGATTTCGGGAACAGATCGGCCATGTCCCACAGGTCGGGGATCAATTCGGGGTCCGCAGCCAACCCAATGTCGAGGCGATCGATGTAGGACAACACGGTGATGTTGAGTCCCATTGTTTCCATGATGATTGAGCCTGGGTAGATGCCGGTCGCGCGGGCCCCTGCAAAATAGATCGGAAATGGTGGACCGGGAACGTTGGACACGACCGTGTTCATGACCGTCGGCACCGCCCCGAGCACACCCGAGCCGTGCAACGCTCGAACTGCGAGATTCAACATCAATGGAGGCGCAGTTTCGCCGATCGATTGAATGCTCCGAGCGCGCATTGCCTCGGTCATACCCTTGGCGCTCTGCGAGTTGAGGTTGATCTGTTTCAAGCGTTCGGCCGGGTCTTCGATATCGGTAGACAGACTCACCGACATGTTGGCAATCTGATTGCTCATCGAGTCGTCGCCGGCGGCTCGTGTCGAAATGGGCACACCGGCGACCAATGGCGCCTCGGGCAACTCATCGTGCGACTCGAGATAACTGCGCAACGCACCAGCAGAAATGGCGAGAACGACGTCATTGACCTTGACGTCGAAAGCCTTCTTGATCGCCTTGATGTCATCCATCGAAACCGACACGAAGGCACACGATCGCCGAGGTCCGATCTTTGCGTTCCAACGCGTTTTCGGAAGGCCGACAATGGGTGCGTTGTCCTCGGTGCTGCGGCGATAGCCGAACATCGTGATACCGCGGCGGGCTGCTTCGCCGCCATAACGTGCCAGGCGCAGGGGTGTGCGGAGGTTGGGCACGGCGCTGCGCATCAACAGTTCCCAAGACGAGGGTTCCCGCCCAGCGACCTCTGCGTCGTCGGGCATTTGAGGTGTCGGGGCATCGGGTTCTAGGTCCATCAAAACGGTCGCCAGGCTCGCTCCAGCGACTCCGTCGAGCAGGCAGTGATGAAACTTCAGTACCATCGCGACCCGGTCGTTGCTGAGGCCCTCGAGATACCACCATTGCCACAGCGGTATCGACCGGTCGAGCGGGTAAGCCATGATCTCGCTGAGCATCTCGGCGACCTCGCGACGTCCGCCGGGACGCGGTACCCCAACACGTCGGATGTGACGGTGGAGGTCGAAATCGAGGTCCTCGATCCACACGGGTCGATCGAGGTCGAATGGCACCGTCTTGAGCTTCCAGCGAAACTTCGGTGTCAGGTCCATCCGTTCTTCGATGCGTGCAACGGCCTTCGCGAAGCTGAAATCCTCACAGTCCGTCGGGTCGAGGATGGTCATCCCGGCGATGTGTTGGTGCCACGATGGCGTCTCAAGACTTAGGAAGAGGGCGTCCGAACCGGATAGTCGCTGCATTGATCTGCTCGTTTCCTTCCAGCCGACCTGACGTCAGCAGTCTTTCACGGCGCTGTGAAATCGTCGAGCGGTGATCGTCTCGCCGCGTTGATGAGCCTGCGCGAAATGCACGGTAATGGCGAATACCTCGTTACTGGTGTAGAAATGGGGTGGGCGAGGAGGAGAGTTTCACAGCCATGGTGCTTGAACACGACCCGCGCCCCGAGCGTGGTGAACTGCCTGCCTACCCGTCGGTCCCCGCAGCGATTGGGCTCGCCGCAGCGGGGACGCGTGCGAGTGTCCGGACCTGGGGGTACTTGTTCGAGACGATCTGTGGCCGGCGCGCCCGCCGCTTTGCAGATCGCTCGCTGACCACCGTCTCGCGCAACCCCATGAGTTCGTTGCATGCGTTTGTGGACGAACTGGCGCTCGTGTACTTTGACGCCTCCTCCGATGTGCCGACCACAGCCGAGTTTGTACGGCTCGAAGGCGAGATCGAATCTCTAATCGAGGTCGAGGTCGCCGCGGGTTTGTTCGATGACCCTCTCCTCGCTCACCCAGCCCCTAGCGCACCCGGCGATAGCCGGATCCGAACCCAGTCGCTGCAAGGCCATGAGGCCGAGTGGCTGACGTTCGGATCGGAATGGGAGCCGCTTGCGGACAGTCCCGGACGTGTTCGCTGGATGGCCGATCGTCACAACAACGTGGTGCGAGCAACGATGTTGCGTCACGCCGACGATGAGCCGCGGCCGTGGCTTGTAATGGTGCATGGAGCGGAGATGGGCCGCTCGTTCGATGCGCGAATGCTGCGTGCGCAGCGATTACACGACAACCTCGGTGTCAATATCGTGATGCCGATCCTGCCCAAACACGGACCTCGTCGAGCTGGCGGGGAGGCGATACGCGGCACCTTCCCGGGGGCGGATTTTATTGACAACTTCCACGGGATCAGCCAGTCGATCTGGGACGTCCGGCGCACGCTTGCATGGGTGCGAACTCAGGACCCGACCAGCTTGGGTGTCTTCGGGTTTTCGCTCGGTGGTTATATCGCCGCCACACTCGGGGCACTTGAAACCGATCTTGATGCGCTCCTGTTGGGCTGCCCAGCGGTGGATCTCGTCGATCTGTTCAGCCGAAACATGCCGAGACTGCGCAACGGCAAGTCTCGACTCGACTACCTTTTCGGCCGCCTCAACATCGCCTACCGTCCGATCTCACCACTTGCGTTGCCCGTCGAGATCGAACGCGAACGACTCGGCCTGATCGCTGCACATGCGGACCGTCTCGCCGATCCGATCGACCACGTCAGTCGACTGTGGCATCGATGGGATCAGCCGGAAATCCATTGGATCGACAGCGGACACGTGAGTTACTTCCTGCGCTCCGAACCGCTCGACGCCCTCGAACGCATGTTGGTCGGGCGAGGCGTCGGCGAGATCGATTCAGCCTGACTCAGATGAGGGTCACTCCGATGAAATCGCATCCAACACGTCGAGCCTGGTTGCGCGCCAGGCTGGCCA
>JADFOM010000170.1 GCA_022562835.1 Acidobacteriota bacterium
GTCGTTGTCGACGTTGCTGTGCTCTCGGCGGTGGTCGGAGGTCGTTGCGTATCCGAGTAAAAGAGCTCCACCGGGTTCGGCACACGTGTGGCTTGCATAAGAACTCGGCAGCCGTAGTCGTTGCTGAAACAGTCGGTGGTGCCATCGGGCGACATGACGCTACGAGAAGCCACGATGTCGGCGGCAAACCTGCCATCCGGACCAACGACAATTTCGGCGGTTGGATTGAGACTGAAACAGGCGCTGGTGTCGTTCATGCCGCCGTAGGCGCACTGAGTGATCAACGCGGTTTCATTCGGGACGAACCCGTCGCCGACGACGCGTAGAAGATCGCCGTCGACCAACTCGGAGCGTGGCTCGACCGTGAAAACCGGCGGAATTTGGCCATCGACAGCCGGGTCGAAATAGACGCGCGCCGAACCCGACTGGTCGTAGTCGGTGAGATCGCCCACCCCGATTACGCAGGACTGGTCCAGGCCACCCTCTGCGCAATCGAACACGCCACCCGCGGTGCTGACAAAACGATTGACTGAGACCGTCATCTCGACCCACCCGTCGCCGTCGGCGACGCCGGTCGTGACAAAGCCCAGATCACAGTCGTCCTCCGAGCCGCCGGGTCCAGAGACCCAACACTGCGCAGCGCCGACCGTTGCATACGGAGCGAATCCTGTACCTCGCAGCACCACGGCCTGACCATCGGTGAGCCCGCTGTCGGGTTCGGCCACCACCGGCAGCCCGATCGATTCGAGACCGTCGTAGGGCGCGGCGAATTCGGGGGTTTGCACGTCGGAGGGGTCGACGATCTGAACGCTGGAGTCACCTTCGAGCTGCGAAATCCAGAGCCCTGCTCCTAACAACGCGACGACGAGCAGGCCCATCGCGCCGGCTCGGCCGATCCTCGAATTTCTGGCCAGCGGCGGGATGTCGGCAGGATCGGACTGCAGATCGACGATCGCTCCCTCGACCCGGGACCCAGCGTTTCGCAGGTGGTCGTCGATATTGTTCATTTGAGTTCTCCGTTCTCGTCGAGCACAAGTGCCAGCCGTTGCCGAGCGCGTTTGAGGTGTGTGCGGGCGGTCTCAAAGCCGATACCGAGGTGTTCGGCTGCATCCGCTTCGGACAGGTCGGCCACATACCGCAGCGCGATCAGCTGCGCCTGCCGCTTGGGGAGTTTTCGGACCGCCGCCCAGAGTCGGCTATCAGCCGGCGCGATATCGACCACCTTGGACCGCTGGCGACCGAGGCGCAGCAGGCCGCGTGTTTGGACCCCAAGACGTCTCCGTCGCGATACCGAACGATTGATGATCACCCGGCGCAGCCATCCCACCGGGTCTTCGTATCTGCCAACCCGTCCCCAATTTCGATACGCGTCGGCAAAGGCGTCGGCCACGAGGTCTTCCGCAGCCGTGCGACTGTTGGTCAAAACGAACGCCAGACTCACCAGCTTGGCGTGGTGGGTTCGGTAGGTCTCCTCGAAGTCCGCCAGCGCAACGACTTGCACAGGAGTAACCGACACGAACTCATCGGAATTAGGGGTCTGCACGGCATCCATCACACTACTAACTCACCGCAGACCCCCTTTTGGGGGGACAAGATCGCGTGATTAGGCCAGCGGTCGGCCGAAGGGAAGCGGGTCTTGCCAGGTCGACAAGAACGCCTCGGCCCGGTAACACGCTCCGAGAAGCGGCCCATCAGGGTGGTCCTCAACCTCGCCGAGCGCGCCGCTGACCATCGCAGCGGCCTCGGTTGAACGCGTGTCGATGTCGCTTCCATCGGTACCCCACGACGCGAGGTCGCCTGCGGTCGTCACGAAATCCGGTAACGCCGCTACTTCGGCTCGACGCAGTGCCGCGAGGGCCTTGGCGGTGATTGGTAGCGGACCCCATGGCACGATGGATCTCACATTGAGCCGCTCTGTTACCTCGTGGTCGATGATTCCGACCTTCGAACCGACGACCAGTACGTCAGCGTCTACCACTTCGGACAGATCGGCCTCGCTAAGTGTCGCACCGGCTTCGCCTGCCAGTCGCCGGACCTCGTCGACAACCTGTGAGGATCCTTCGATTGCAACCCGGCCACCGCCGACGTGGGTAATGGCGGCCATGACACCCGCCGCGATCAGACGATCTCGCGGTGTCACGCCATCGATTGGCACGAGTCGGGAGGCGCCGCGCGTGTCCACCGCGATCAGCGGAGCCAGATCTTCGTCGCTCAGGCCCTTGGCCGGGTCGAGTGCGAACGTTGCCGACTCGATGAGCGGCAAGAGCTCAGCGGCGAGACCGGACACGATTTCATCGCGCTCGTCTCCGTCGGCGTTGAATCCGCCGGACGCTCCCGAGATCTTTCGTTCGAAACTCGCCATCTGATAGGTCGTCGAGCGAGCGAGGTTGGCTGCCCCGCCCTGAAGGATTTTGCGCGCACAGCGCACCACACCGACAGACCGTTCGGCGTCATCAAGATCGACGGCGACGAAGCCCGCACCGTCCGCGAGTTTGTGAATGTGGCTCATTTGACGCTCACCATAGTGCTCTGACGATTCCTGTCACGGTGTCTGACACCGCGCCCGGGTTGGTGATAGCGCACTTTGCGCTTCGTGTCTGACACCATGTCGACACCACGTCAGCCCTCGGCGATCAGCCGATTGAGCACGAGGTCGGGGTGCTCACGCTCGATGCGCTCCAACCAGAACGGGGTCTCGAACAGTGCAAGACGGGTACCGTCGGCTCGAAACAACACATCAACACCACTCATCGCCCGTAGTTCGGCTTCTGATCCCTCATCGGTCTCGCGTGCCACGCTGAACTTCGCTGGGCTCAACTCGACCGGCGCGCCGAACTCGTTTTCGAGGCGATGCTTGGCAACCTCGAATTGCATTGGCCCAACCGCGGCGAGCATCGGAGCCTGATCGCCCAATTGCCGGTCGCGTAGCACCTGCACCACACCCTCTTCGTCGAGCTGTGCAATGCCGGAACGAAACTGTTTGAACTTCGCCGTGTCGGTGACTCTGATGACCGAAAAATGCTCCGGAGCGAATGCTGGTACCCGCGGCAAGGTGATGGGGTCGTCCACCCAAAGTGTGTCGCCGATGCGCACGTCGGTGGCGTTGACAAGGCCGATCACGTCACCGGGGTAGGCGACCTCGACGGTCTCGCGCTCTCGTCCGAAAACCGTGTGCGCGTACTTGGTGGCGAAGGGTTTGCCGGTGCGGTCATGGGTAACGACCATCCCGCGCTTGAATTCACCCGAACACACGCGTAGATAGGCGATGCGGTCGCGATGGGCCTTGTCCATGTTGGCCTGGACCTTGAAAACCATCCCCGAAAAGGGAGCATCGAGCGCGCGCGGGTTGCCGTCCTCGTCCTCTATTGGCGACGGCGACGGCACGAGGTCAACGACGGCATCGAGTAGATGACGCACACCGAAGTTTGTGAGCGCCGAACCGACATAGAGCGGACTTGAAACACCAGCGAGAAAATTGTCCCTCTCGTGATTGGCGCCAACAGCATCGAGCAGCTCCAGCTCCTCGACCGCCTTTTCCCACCACTCGCCTTCTTCTTCAGCAGCGCGGTCGGCGTCGACGAGCTCCTCTGGTGCCATTGTTGACCCGCGGGCGGTGCGTTCGAAACGAATGAACTGGTTGCTGCCGCGCTCGATGACACCGCGGAAATCCCCCGAAATACCCACTGGCCACGTCATCGGTGTCGGAGAGACACCGATCTCGCTCTCGATTTGATCGATCAATTCGAGCGGTTCACGGCCGGGTCGATCCCACTTGTTGAGAAACGTCAGCAGCGGCAAACCGCGATCGCGACAGACCTCGAACAATTTCAGGGTTTGCGGCTCGATGCCTTTGGCTGAGTCGAGCACCATGATCGCCGCGTCTGCCGCGGCGAGCACGCGATAAGTGTCTTCGGAGAAGTCACGGTGACCCGGCGTGTCGAGAAGATTTAACACGCAGTCGCGGTAGGGGAACTGGAGGACGGTCGATGTGATCGAAATGCCGCGTTGTTGTTCAAGCTCCATCCAATCCGATGTGGCACTGCGACGACCGTCGCGGGCTTTCACCGCCCCGGCACCAGCGGACAACGCCCCGCCGTAAAGCAGACACTTCTCGGTCAGGGTCGTCTTGCCCGCGTCGGGATGCGAGATGATCGCAAACGTGCGGCGTCGAGCGGCTTGATCGAGGACTTCGGACACCAAGCGAGTCTAGGGTGCCGCGGTCTCAGCGCGGAAGGACGGTGTCAGACACCCAGCGCAGGGCGCGTCTGGTGAGAGTGATTCTTGTGCCGGGTGTCTGACACCACACCGGTCCGGTATTGCCGGCTGGCCTGGCTTTCCACTTGCGCAGCAATTATTAGTGTCTACGTTCGGAGACGAAGTGTGCGAGGTCGACGAGCGGTTGGCGCGCATCTTCAACAATGTCGAGTCCGTTGAGCGCGGTGATCGCCTCGGTGGTGAGCCGCTCGATGTCGGACTCAACCGAGCTGAGTGCACCGGTCTCGACCATCACGGCTTGGATCGCTGAGACTTCATCGTCATTGGGCGACTCGCCGACACGGTCGAGCACCTTGCGTTGGCCCTCGTCGGCGTCTGTCCACGCACCAGCCAACAAGAGTGTCGGTTTGCCTTCCCGTAGGTCGTCGCCCACGGGCTTGCCGGTCTCTTCGGTGTCACCAAAGGCGCCGAGGACGTCGTCGCGCAGTTGAAAAGCCGCTCCGAGCGGCTCGCCGTAGGCCAGCACTTCGCCGACCAAACGCGCGTTGCCAGCCAACGCTGAACCGATCTGCATCGGCCGCTCAATCGTGTAGCGCCCTGACTTGTAGGAGACGATCTGTCGGGCTGTGTCAGCGCTGACAGATCGCTCAGCCGTCCCTGAGATGTCGAGATACTGCCCGACGTTGAGCTCGACTCGAAGCTCGTTCCAGAGCGTTCGGGCCGTGCCGGAGATGTCTACGGCGAGCACATCGGCGTATGCGTGGCAGAGGTCGCCGATCAGGATTGCTACGCCTTCACCGAAGCGCCGCGACTCGCCGCGCCAATCGTGTGAACGGTGGATATCGGAGAACTGAGCATGCACCGTAGGTAACCCGCGGCGACGCTCTGAACCATCCATTATGTCGTCATGCGCCAACGCGAATACGTGCAGAATCTCCAGCGCCGCACCCATGTTGAGCACAACATCACGGTCGGGGTCTCCGCCCGCCGCAACGTGCGCCCAGTGACAAAATGCTGGCCGCAGGCGTTTCCCTCCCAGAACCACCATGTCCTCCAGCGCCCGCAACGGCACCTCAAAGGCTGCGTTGACCGTCGTCCAACGGGTGAGCTCCGCGTCGAGGAAACTACGCAGCCGTGTGGTCGTTCGATCAGCCGGGTCGGTCAGCGCCGCAGGCTCTAGATTCACCGCTCGTCGTCGCCGATCATCCGATCGAGGTCGGCTACGACCCTGTCGACCTGGACCTGAGCGTCTGAAAGTCGGCTGCGACACAGCGTGAGTAGCTCGGCGGCGCGCTCGACGCGGCGCGCGACTAAGTCGACGTCCACATCGTCGGCGTCGAGTTCGGTGAGGATCTCGTCGAGCTCGTCTAGCGCATCGGTGTAGGCGATTGGTTCGTCGTCGGTGGTTTCATCAGGTTTAAGGTTCTGTAAAGAAACGGGTTCCGCTTTTTCAATCAACTCCGTCAACATTGAATGCGCGTCAACGCTATCGCTGAGCTGGGCCAACCATTCCACGACATCTTCGCCGTCCTCCAACTCCGGCAGGTTGACCACACGAACATCTTTCGGTGGATGTTCGAGAGTGGCGAGACAGCGAAGAACGTCATCTGCGTATTTATGGCCAGCATCACCGGCGTCAGGAAAAATGACGACTTGGAATTTGTTTGATAGAGGCGACCAGTCAGACTTGTGGGCTGAACTTGAACCGT
>JADFOM010000171.1 GCA_022562835.1 Acidobacteriota bacterium
CGGTTTTGCTCCGCTTAGTATATAGTAGGAGGCGGTTCTGTATCCGATACTATTGCCGCTAGCGTCGCATTTCGAGATTGGCCCGACGCACCCAGAACCGCTCAGAGGACCAAAAGCCATGGACGTCAAGCTGGTCATGTTCAGCGACAGGGGAGAGCGCAAGGAGTTTCCGGTGCTCCCGAAAGGCCTGGTGATCGGTCGCCACGAGGATTGCAGCCTGCGAATTCCCCTAGCCGAAGTCTCCCGCCGGCACACTCAGGTAATCACCGAAGGCAAAGAGGTGCGCGTCAAGGATCTGGGCAGCACCAACGGAACATTTGTGAACAACAAACGGATCACCGAGCACAAGTTGAATGCCGGTGACCATCTGGTCGTCGGGCCCGTGGTCTTTACCGTTCAGATCGATGGCGAGCCGGCCGAGATCACCGCCGTCAAGACCAAAATCGAACGCAAGGCTCAGGGTCCGATCCCCAGCGCGGCCGACACCACCAGTCCCGTTACGGACGGCGACATCTTCGATGACAAAGACGTCGACCCCATCAGCACGCTCGAAGCGCTGGCGTCCGAAGACAGCCGCGCCGGACTGTCGGGCCTCTCCGGCTCCTTTTTCCTCGACGATAAAGAGTAGGCCAGATACGAGACGGTTTACCCGTCGCTCAACGCATCAACCATGCGCTCCATCTCTGCGCGGACCGCCTCGATCCGGCGCCAGTGACTCCCGTTCCAGTATGCCTTGCCGCACGCAACGCAGGCAAGAAACTTCATGGCCCACAACAGACTCTTCGCGGGCACGCGGTCGGCCACCTGGGCGCGCGTTACACGATCCAGAACCCCGTTACAGACCGAGCATCGTGCCTCACCCGGTCTGAGCCGAAACGCGCGCACAACGACGCGGAACTGATCCAGGAGCTTAAGTCCCCGTTCAAGCCGATAGTGTTGGATCCGCCCGTTGCGAATCGCGCGGCGCTGAAGCGACGTGTGGACAACGTCGGGTAGTACCTCCGCGAGAGACAACAGCGAGGCGGCAGCTTTCGCTTCCTGTTCACCCTGCGAGGTCAGGTCACAGTCGTACCAGCCTGTGAACTGGTTCGACTTGTTCCATTCGCTCTGACCGTGCCGCAGCAGAATGAGAGTGTGCATGTACCCATCGTGCCATAGGTGAGCCCATCGCAGCCCACTTCAACACAGTTGATAGTAAAGCACTCAAGTTTTATGAAGATTTCTAGACAATAAAGGGGTAAATCTGTTTAGTTGTCGCTAAGATTGCTGTACGTCCGGGAACGCCCCCGGCTGCAAATTCACGGAGGTAACCCATGCCAAAAGCGGTGGGAATCGATCTTGGAACAACCAACTCGGTAGTTGCTGTGCTCGAGGGCGGTGATCCCATCGTCATCGCTAACGCGGAAGGCTCACGCACAACCCCGTCGGTGGTTGCCTTCAAGGATGGCGAAGTGCTCGTCGGTGAAGTCGCCAAACGCCAGGCGATCACCAACCCTGACAAGACGATCCGATCCGTCAAGCGAAACATGGGCACAAGCTGGACAACCGACGTCGATGGGAAGGCCTACACGCCACAGGAGATATCGGCGCGCATCTTGATGAAGCTCAAGCGAGATGCCGAGGACTACCTGGGTGAAACGGTGACTGAAGCGGTGATCACCGTACCCGCCTACTTCGATGACGCCCAGCGAACGGCAACCCAGGAAGCCGGCAAGGTTGCTGGCCTCGAAGTACTCCGCATTATCAACGAGCCGACGGCGGCTGCGCTGGCATATGGACTCGAGAAGGCAGACGAGGACCAGACCATTCTGGTGTTCGATCTCGGCGGCGGCACGTTCGACGTGTCGGTGCTCGAGATCGGTGACGGGGTCTTCGAGGTCCGCTCGACCCACGGCGACACGAGCCTCGGCGGCGACGATTGGGATCAGAACGTCATCGATTGGCTCATCACTTCGTTCAAGAACGACCACGGAGTCGATCTCGGCGCTGACAAGATGGCCGCGCAACGCCTCAAGGAGGCCGCTGAAGAGGCCAAGAAGGAGCTTTCACAAACCCAGCAGGCACAGATCAACCTTCCGTTCATCACTGCGACCGAGCAAGGGCCGTTGCACCTCGACTACACCCTCTCACGGGCAAAGTTTCAGGAATTGACCGAGGATCTGCTCGGTCGATGCCGGACCCCGTTCGAGCAGGCCATCGACGATGCCGGTCTCACGAGAGGCGACATCGACCACGTGATCCTGGTCGGTGGCTCGACCCGCATGCCCGCTGTGGTCGACCTGGTGCTCGAGCTGACCGGCAAGGAAGCCAACAAGACCGTGAACCCCGACGAGGTCGTCGCGGTTGGAGCGGCTGTTCAAGCTGGCGTTCTCAAGGGTGAGGTCAAAGATGTTCTTCTACTTGACGTCACTCCGTTGTCGCTGGGCATCGAGACCAAAGGCGGCGTCATGACGCGCCTCATCGAGCGCAACACCACGATCCCGACCCGTCGCACCGAGGTGTTCACCACCGCTGAGAACAACCAACCGTCTGTCGAGATCCACGTGTTGCAGGGTGAGCGTGACATTGCGGAGTACAACAAGACGCTGGGCAAGTTTCAGCTGGTCGAGTTGCCACCCGCACCGCAGGGAGTGCCCCAGGTCGAGGTCACGTTCGACATCGACGTCAACGGCATCGTGCACGTTGCCGCAAAGGATCGTGCTACCTCGAAGGAACAGTCGATGACGATCACCGGCCAATCGGCGCTCGACAAGGATGCCATCGATCAGATGGTCAAGGACGCCGAGGCGCACGCTGAGGAAGACCGAGCGCTTCGCGATGCAGCGGAAGCACGCAATTCGGCGGACACTCTTGTCTACCAAACCGAGAAGGTTCTCAAGGACCAGGGTGACAAGATCTCAGACGACGAGCGTTCGGCGCTCGAAGCCAAGATCGAAACTCTGCGGACGGCTCTCGAAGGCGACGACCTCGAGGCGATCAAAGACTCGACAGAGTCGCTGATGACCGCCAGCCAGGAATTCAGCCAGAAGCTCTACGACGCGTCCGCAGCAGAAGCCGCGGAAGGGGCCGGGCCCGACAACGCCGAGGGTGAGCAAGATGAGGACGTCGTCGACGCGGAAATCGTTGATGATGTCACCGACGAAGACGAGGAGTCGTGACCGACAGCGACGCTGAGGTGCCGGAGGAGGAGCAGGCCGACGGCGAGTCGACCGTCCCTTTCGAGGAACTTGAACCCAATGCTGAGTCAGCCGAATCGTTAGACGCGGAGCCCGAAGTACAGGGTCCAACACCCGACGAAGCACAGCAGTACCTCGACGATCTCCAGCGGATCACCGCCGAGTTCGCGAACTACAGGCGCCAGGCAGAAAAGCGCAACACCGAAGCAGCTGAACGCGCTGCGATCTCAATTGTCGAGGCGCTCTTGCCAGTTCTCGACGGGTGTGATCAGGCCACCGATCTCGGAAGCACCGATGTTGAGCCGATCAGGTCGTTGCTGTTGCAGTCGCTCGAAAGAGAAGGTGTTGAGCGATTCGACGCGACCGGCGAGGTCTTTGACCCTAAGCGCCACGAGGCGGTGATGAGAGACGCCCCTGAGGACGACTCTGATGACCCTTCGAACGAACCCGTCGTCGTCGAGGTGATGCGCGCCGGCTACTCGTTCAGCGGGGTCGTCATCCGCGCTGCCATGGTCAAGGTCAGAGGCTGATCGGCTTCGATCTGCAATAGAAGGCGTCAGCAAAGGAGGTGAGTGCATGAACCCGCAACGCGAATGGTTCGAGAAGGACTACTACGACGTCCTCGAAGTTTCAGAGAAAGCGTCGGCCAAAGAAATTAATACCAGCTACCGCAAACTGGCTCGTGAGCTGCACCCCGACGCCAACCCCGGCGACGACTCTGCCGAGGAGCGATTCAAGGCTGTCTCGGCCGCCTACGAGGTGCTGGGCGACGAATCGAAGCGAGCTGAGTACGACGAGGTTCGGACGATGGCTAGATCAGGCGGTGGCTTCGGTCGCGCCGGTGGAGCGTCATCGTACGATCTCGGTGACCTCGGCGGGATCTTCGATCTCTTCGGTCGAGGTTCAGGCCCCCGCAACTCTCGCCCCCAGCCAGCTCGAGGAGCGAACGTGGAGGCCGACCTGCACCTCTCGTTCGAAGATGCTGCCCGAGGTGTCACGACTACTGTTCATCTGACCACCGACGCGGCGTGTGATTCCTGCGGTGGCAGCGGTGCCAAATCGGGGACCCAACCGGTGCCTTGTGGTGAGTGTGGTGGCGCCGGCGTCGTGAGCGACGATCAAGGGCTTTTCTCGTTCAGCCGTCCTTGCGGGCGGTGCGGGGGAACCGGCTCGCTGATCAAGGATCCGTGCGCGCAATGTCACGGCAGTGGTGTCATGCGCAAGCAGCGCAGAGTTAAGGTGCGCATACCCGCAGGCATCGATCCCGGTAAGAAGATCCGCGTAAAGGGACACGGCGGTCCGGGTGCCGCGGGCGGTCCGACCGGCGATCTGTTGGTGAAGGTGACGGTGGGCGAGCACCCGTTCTTCACTCGGCGAGGAAAAAATCTCCGGCTGACGTTGCCGGTTTCGATGACCGAGGCAGCACTTGGAGCGGATCTCACCGTGCCGACACTGGATGATGAAACGGTTACGCTGCGTCTACCGTCGGGGACGCCGTCGGGGCGAATATTGCGGGTTGCTGGTAGCGGTGTCAATGGCGGTGAAGGACCGGGGGACCTCTTGGTGACCATTCACGTCGTCGTACCCGACGTTCTCACCGACCCGCAGCGAGAAGCAATGGCTGAGCTTGATGACGTCCTCGACCCGCCCGACAGGG
The DNA here is from genome assembly GCA_022562835.1 of Acidobacteriota bacterium. Lineage (GTDB taxonomy): Bacteria > Actinomycetota > Acidimicrobiia > Acidimicrobiales > SHLQ01 > JADFOM01. Next base: position 4,834 of record JADFOM010000171.1, read on the forward strand.
CATACTTAGGAACCTGATGGCGACGCGACGCGCAGATCGGGCGGTATACGTCATCTCGGTGGCGGCCGAACTCGCCGGAGTGCATCCTCAAACACTCCGGATCTACGAGCGCAAGGGACTGCTTGAGCCGGCTCGCACCGGTGGCGGGTCTCGTCGTTATAGCGACGATGACCTCGACTTGCTAGTGCGCATCTCGGAGCTGACCGACCAGGGTCTCAACCTCGCTGGCGTCAAGCGGGTGCTCGAGCTTGAGAGACGGATCGAACAGCTCGAAGCAGAGGTCGCGGCTGCTCGCGATGAGACAGACGAGGCCGTAAAGGAAACTCATCGGGAGTATCGACGCGACCTTGTGCCACTCAAACAGTCGGTGGCGGTGTTTCGCCGCCAGTAGTCGGCCTCCACTAACCGGAGGTGCTCGGCCGCGATCGCCAGGTAGCAGCGGACATATGGCTAGATCAGCGACTGGGCGCGCTCCGTTCACTAGTCTGTAGTTGAAGGGTTTGGCATCCGGATAGAGAGCGGACCCGACCCATTGGATCGGCAGGCTGTGCCGCATCGATTGGTTTCGGTCTGGGGAGAGTCTCATGCAAACATCCATAGGTGGGGTACGTGGACGTCTCGGTGCCGTCGCAGCTGTGGCGGCACTCGTGTTTGGTGTCGCTTTGGTCATTACTCTGTCCTCGGCTTCGGCCCAGCAGGGCCCGGAAGCTGGGTGTGACGGAGACGTATCGTCATTCCCCCCAGCTGTGTTTGGTGACACCTCGAACTCGCTGGTCTACCCGGCTAGGACCTCGATGACGATAGACCTAGTGGTGTCAATGCCCGCCGGAACATACGCGGTAAACACCGTCACCTATGACGGCGACGAGAACCGTGTGACCGATCTTGGCCAGCACCAGGAGATCATCTCACTTTCGTTCCTCGACGCAGGCGGGAACGTCCTGGCCACAACCGCGATGACTGAGGATCTCGCCGACGGTGTGCTCGAGGCGACCGGCCATTTTGATGTCGGTCCTGTAACACTGCGTGGCGATGCCACCCAGGTACGCGCCGACCATGGAGCTACCGAGCC
>JADFOM010000172.1 GCA_022562835.1 Acidobacteriota bacterium
CATTCTGCGAGGGGACGTCCCCAGCCTGATCCTTCTCATCGCCATCGTCGGTCTCTTCACCGGAGGTATGGTGCCGACGGCCAACGCGCTGATCGACAGCGCACGACGAATTGGCTCACCCCAAGCACCGAAGGTAAGGGTTCCCTGATGCAGCACACCGGTGCCGACCGTGCCGGAGGACAACCCCACATTGATTTGGAGCGGATGACCCGACTCCGCTCCAAGGTCGCGCAACTGAGGGAGAAGCCTAGTAACAAACGTCATCGCCTCATCCGCACTGGACTGCGCTGTCGCTACGAAGAGGTGGCTGTCGGCAGCCGATCGGATCCGGTCGATCTCAAATTCGCCGGCGAGTTCATCGGCCAGCTTGGCGATCATTGACCGCAACTCGGTGCTGTCCTCATCGCCAGCACTGGCGTGTTCGTTCATTCTCATAGCCAAAGTCACCGAGATGGCCGTCGCGTGACCAACAACGTCTTCGTCGGTCACGCGGGCGTCTTCCGCGCCGACGAGACGAGGCGGCAGCACCGTTAGCAGCAGCTCCCGCTTCTGTTCGTATTCAGCTTTGAGGGCACGCTCCTTGGTCTCGAGATCGCGCGACATCCGCTTCAAACGACGTGCAAGGTCACCGAACTCGTCACTGCGGTCATCGGGAACCTCGGGATCTCGATCCCCCTCGGTCACCGCAACCGCAGCATCTAATATGGGTTGCACAGGTACGGTCAATCGTCGAGCCATGAAGATGCCGAGCATCGCACCACTCGGAAGAACCACGAGCAACACCAGGATCAGCCGTTCGAGAAAGTCTTGCAACGGAGCCCGGGCCTCGCCGAGTCCAATGTCGGTCACCCCTATCCAATCGACGCCCGGAACATCGATCGGTCGCGCGACGCTGAGCCGCCGCTCGCCTAAATAATTGCTGGACCGGCCCTCGAAGATGGTTCCTTGTAATGCTTCGTTGACCGCCTTCGTGTCGACGTCCTGAAACAGGATGGGGGACCCGAACGTGTCGATCCGCTTGGCGAGTTCTGGGTCGTCGACCTGGTCGAGATAGGCCTGAGGGTCCTCGATCCAGGTTCGGCTTTCCGAGCGCAGCAACTTATCGGGGCCAACCACATACGTCTCGCCGGTTTCGCCCAGGCCGACGTCGGTCCATCGCTGCTGCGCGGTGGTGACTTCGTTCAGCGTCTCTACCGAAAGCGCCACCACGATTGCGCCGAGGACCTCGGTGTCGTCGCGTACTGCTGCGGCGACGAACAGTTTGGGGGATCCACCCGCCGGAAGGTATCGGTCGAAGTCTACGAACACGGCGTCGCCAGCTCGTACTCGAGGTAATTGTTCGAGCACGGTATCCGCCAAAGCTGACCGTGAATACGCCTCGGTCGACAGGTCGGCGCCGAGATCGACGTTCTTTTGCACGCTATAGATGATCTGTTGCGTATCGGTTGAGACGAACATCAAGTCGTCGGCTTCGAGTAGTTCACCTCGCGACCGCAAGTATGGATGGTGCCGAGCGTGTGCAGCGCTGTATTCCGAACCGTCTTGGGCGTCGTTGAGTGCGGCTCGGTTATCGGGAGCGAATGGATTTGCTGCCGTGTAGTGATATTGAACATAAAGTCCAGCGTCCGAAGCAGGGCGAGCCTCAGCAGGGGTGAAGCCATCAAAACCCGCGTCGACAAGCTTTTCGAGCAACTCGCCCTCGTACAGTTCGTCGACCTGCGCCAGTTGATCGGCGTTGAGAGCGTCCTCTATGCCGAGCTCGGCATAGCCGGATCCGATATCGCGGAACGCCGCAACAGCGCCTGCATCGCCGGCTTCTGAAGCGATGCGACCAAGAAGGTTTTCGAGGCCGGTCTCGATGGATTTTGCGCGTGCCCCTGCGATCGTCGCTAGTTTCGCTTCGGTCCCGCGGTCAAGAAAGGTCCGTGCGGCAGCGTAATTGAGAACCCCGGCTAGAGCGACCGAGACCATCGCCACCGCTGCGAGGGTGAATGCGAGCTGTCGCTTCAGTGCTCGGGGTCGTCGCCATCGCGTGTTCCCGCCGCCATGGCGCTCTTCGCTCACAGCTCGGTCTCCGGCAGCGACGAACGGGTTGTGGCGAGACGTTCGATTCGTTTGACTCGCGTCTCGAGCACCTGGTTGAAGGCTGCCGAGACGTCGGTGTTGGAAGAGATGGTTACGGCGGCGGCCTCAGCGGAAACCCGGAGAACTTCACAGTCGCTTACAGCGGATATGAAGACGTCGCCCGAAAACCCCGCTGGGAGGACCAGACCGAGCAGCTGTCCCGCGCTTAGTTCGTCAACGGTCACGACCCTGTCGGATTCGGCCAACACCAAGCGCGCTGTGCCTTCGACAAGCACGAGTAGGTCGCGGTCCTCTTGCCCGGCGTCGACGATCCGCTCGCCCGCCGCGAAACGTTCGGGTGTGGCGGCAGCAACGAGTAGGTCCAGGTCTGCGTCGGGCAGCGACGAGAACAAGGGTGATTTGAGCAAACGTCTACGCAGTTCCGATGTAGTCGCGCGCGGATCCGCACCAGCGGTGGCTGCATCATGAAGGAAGAGATCCTGTGCCGGGCTTGGCAACGGAACGTTGTGACGGTGTGACTGGTACCAGACGAGCGCCCCGAAATCGCTCTCGACCTGAGGCGCAGTCTTGAAGTCTTCGATCCACATCTGGGCCTCGTAGCCCATCAGCGGATCATCAACCATGATCACCTTTACAACCGGTGGCGGATCTAGCAGGACGCCTGGTGTGGCAAGAGCTGCATCCAGCAGCATGTCCTTGGCCAAAGTGGGCGGATTAACGAATGCCACCGATACCTCAACGCTGACGCGATGGAGCGGATGTGGTGCCGAGTGGTTGGTCACGATCGTCCCCGCGAGTTCGCTATTTGGCACGATCACGAGCGATCCGTCGCGGGTCTCGATGCGGGTGGTTCGCCAGTTGATGTCGGTGACACGACCGACGGTGTCGCCCGTGGTGATCCAGTCTCCGGTCTTGAACGGTTGATCACTCAACAACAGGATCCCCGCCGCGAGCCCCGACAAGGTGTCCTGCAACGCAAAGGAGATGATCAGCGAGGTGACCCCTAGGGCCGTTAGGGCGGCCGACAGGTCGACCTGCCACACGCCTGCAATGAGTATCCAGCCCGTTATTAGGATTAACGAAATACGGGGAAGAGCGAGCAGAAGCTGAGGTGTGCCACGGCCTTCACGTTTTCGGTCGGCGTCGCGGATTCCATCGATAAAGACACGCAGCACCGACATCGAAGCGATCCCGACTACGAGCACCACCCCGGTAGCGGCCGCTCGAACCGCGAGGTCATCGGAATCTAAGGAGAACATAGGAACGAGCAATGCCCAGAGCGCCATAAACGGCAAACCCCAGACGCGGAGCAACGTCACAGCCGGACGCATTCGCGACTCGCGTTGACGGAGTCGCTCGTCGAGTTCGGTGATCACCACAATCAACAAAGGAATGACGATGATCACGGCTATCGACCAGGGCACACTTACCGACGAGGAGGAATTCATTGTTCGGACCCGACCGCGGAGCCTTGCACGATCCAAGTCGGCTCACCGGCAGGGTCCGAAGGGCCATCGGCGGTCAGGTAACCCGCTGGCAGTCGTCGCCGTACCTCATCTGAAATGCGAATCTCGCCGGATCTGCCGCCGCGGGCCAGCAGATGAGCGTTGTTGGCGGTGATGCCCCAGATGTCGTACAGCAGGCGGGATCCTCCAGCCATCCCAACGGTCACTGGACCGGTGTCGATTCCCGCTGCTAGATCGAGGGCAAAGCCGTGGGTGGCTCCCATCTCGACGATCGCTTCTCGTGCATCGAGAGCGAATCGCACGCAGCGCGGCGCATGATCTAGGTAGGGCTGACCCTGTCCGCATGCCGCGAAATATGCATCGCCCACCACCTTGATGCGTTCGACACCGTGCTCTGTCGCTATCTCGTCGAGCGCGGCGTGGAGCGTTTCGATCAACGAGCGCGAGGCTGTCTCGACTTCGGACCGAACTAGGTCGGACAGACCAGTGACCGTGAGTACAGAAACTGTGGCCTCGGCGACCAGGGTGTCGGCTTCATAACCGACAGCATCGATGTGTTCGGCGAGGCTGTCGGGCAGGACCTCGCGTAACAGTAAGAGACGTTCCGCGCGCACCTCCGATATTGCGCGCTGCTGGCCGTTTAGATTGTCGGACATCTCCTCGAATCGCTCTGCGAGTTTCCGGAATTCGACCGGACTCCTTTTCGGCAGGTCGATTTCCAGGCTCTCGACGAAATTGTCATCGACGAGTTGGTCGCTGATAGCACGCACCGGCCGGAGCAGCCGACGCGCCCAGAATACGGCAGCAAAGGACACAGCAACGATGAACAATGCTGCGCCACCGACCAGATTCTTCGTGAATGTGTCGAGGCGACGACGAGCGCCATCGGTTTGAATCTCCGAGACGATCCACCAATCGACGTCATCGAGATCTAGCTTGACCACAGAGCGAATCGCATCGTGGCCACCGATGTTGGAACCCGAGATCGTTGATTGGTCGCCGTCGCGGCTGGCGGCGAGCGATGTCTTGTCGGCGCTTACGGTGAGCGCTGTGGTCTCTGCGGCCACGATGGTAGCGACCTCTTCGACGCTAAGTGTTCCCGCGTTTTGTAGTGTCTCGAGATAGCCGTCCGGGTCCTCCACGAAGGATCGATCGATGCTGCGCATGCGGTCGTCGCTGCCGAACATATAGGTCTGTGCGGTGTCGGGAATGCCGGCACCGTCCCAGTCCAAATCAGCGGTCAACAACGAGCCGAACCGTTCGATCGGATACTCGAAGACCATCACGCCATTGAGTTGGCCTTCAGCGATCACCGGCGCGGCGATAACCCCAACAGGAGCGAGCAAGGCGGGGTCATAGAAGCTCAGGTCGCTCATCCGCACACCGGCCTCGGGGTCGGCGAGGACCTCTTCGACAACGCTTGCTACGGCCGAGCCCGAAAACGGTCCAGTGCGCAAACTTGTGCCGAAATCGGGACGTTTGGCAACCGAATACACCACCGTGGCGTTTGTTGGTTCTACGAGCAGGAGGTCCGACAGTCCCTGCTGCTCGACTAAATCGCGATAGCTCGGGTGAAACGTCTGGTGCACCTTTGACCACTCGCTTCCGTCGAGTGGATCGTCGACACTCGCTGGATCGATGCCCTCGCGGGCAGCCAAGGCTGCGTAATGGAACTGCAGATAAAGTGATGCCGGGTCAGGAGAAATAAGGTCACGCCACCCGAGCTCCGGATTATCCTCGCCACCCAATGGCTCGAGGTATTGCTCCCTAAGTGATTCAAGTACCTGCTCGGCCTCATCTTGGAGTTCATCGAGCGGGATCGAGCCCAGTTGGTCGTGAGCCGCTTTGAACTCTGCAATTGCGTCGGTTGCCATTGGACTTGTAGCCGACGCCGTAGTCGCACGTAGCAGCCCTGTGACGCTGCCTTGGATCTCGAGTGCACTAGATGCCTGCATTGCCCTGAGTTGATCGTCGGTGATGTCCTCGCCGAGACGATTCCCCGTGTAGATCCCGACGAAGGTAGCGATCAAGAACGAGAACATGGCAAGGACGATCACAGCAGCCGCCAACCGAGTTGCCACCGAAGTGCCGCCCGCGCGGGCGAGGAGACCCCGCCGATGTGTCATGTCACTACTCACGCCAGACGTACCATAGGGTGCATTGCAATCCGCGTGCCTAATGGGCCCGCGGTTTCGTTTCCGCACAAGCTGCAGAGAGTCATTGAGCACGCAGCGAGGGTATGAACGCGAAAGTGGCGCCTCCCTGAGGG
>JADFOM010000173.1 GCA_022562835.1 Acidobacteriota bacterium
ACTGGGCTGGCATCTTGGAAAGCGATCAGCGCCAATGTCAGCGCGACGGCGGAGTGGCCTGACGGGTATCCGAGCCCGGTCTGTGCTTGGCCTCGGACAGAGACCTGTTCTAGGTGTCGCTCCGGCCTTCCGCGGCCGATGAGGGGTTTGAGCCGTTTCACGCTGGCCCAGACCGCCACGCCCATGATGCACGACTTGGCAGCCGATTCGTAGCGACCTCGGCGGAGGAGCTCACCGGACACGACGAACACGGCCGCAAGCGACCCCGACTGCATCACCGCCCAGGCGGGGATATGGACTTGGTCCGCAGCGTCGTTGAAGGTTCGAAAGATCTTCTCCTCGCGGGTACTTACCGTCTGGGTGCGCGCCCGCCGCCAGCTCTCAGCCAGCACTGCAGCCGCCACTGCCGATTCCACGACCCTTTGCCGTCTACCCATCACAGTTCCTCGTCGATGAAACTCTCGCGGAGCCCCTCGTTCACGGACTCGCGAGTCAGCAGCGACAGCGACTCCTCGAGGGCGATCGATTCAGTAGCGGATGTCCCGGAGTCGAAGTCGAACTCCCAGCTGACGCAGCCGCCGTCGAAGCGGTAATAGATGCGCGACCGGAATCCGGGCTGCACACGCTCGATCGCATCGAAGCGGTCGGCGCCATCGAAGTTCGAGGGTACGGCGACCGCATCCCCGATATCACACTGCTCGTCGAACGATAAGACGGCGGCGCTTTCTCCCGCTCGATCCGAATCCAAACGCACTTTCGTACCGTTCTGATCGATGTGAACGGTCGCATAGCTCCAGCCGTCTGGCAGGCTGTCGAAGCATGGCAACAGTTGGGCGCTGGGAACCGATTGTGCCGCGATGAGTCCGGACCCGCCGTCGCATTCGGGTGCAATCAGTGCCTCGTCGACCGAGCAGGCGGCAAGTCCAAACAACGCAAGCGCGAGGATCAGAACTGCCGGCCGCCGTAGGTGCCACATCGTTCCCGTCATCATGCCAGGCCGATATCGGCGAGATTGCTGGCGAAGATCGAGGTAAGCGCGGCGACCAGCAAAACGACCCCAGCCGTTAGGCCGATCCGGCGGATCGACCAGCGTTGGATTGCCACCGGGTCGCGGTTCGGGGCCAGCTCTCGGAAGCGATCGAGCAGCTCACGCCCGTCGCTGCGGACATCGGCCCGAAGCTGTGATGGGAGAGTCACACCACGCGAGGCCGCGAACGCCTCCGCGATTTCATCCTCACTGAACTGAAGGCAAGCCCGCTCGTACACGACCGAAGCACTGCTCCCTAGAGCCAAGACCAGCATCATGTTTGCCAGATCGACCGCCTGACGCCACGGTGACGGACGGACCTGCCCGAAGGCGACATCGATGAGACAAACTCGCTCACCCTGCACCATCACGTTCGCCGGCTTAATGTCGCGATGGGCCAGCCCGGCATTCCAGAGGCGACCAACCTCTGACAGCCCGGCATCGATCATCGCGGGCGTCACCGGTACGTCGCCGATCTCGACCGCTCCGTTGAAAAACTCTGTGACCAGCAGGTATTCTCGGTCCGGAGTGATCTCCACGATCCCCATCGGCTCCATGCAGTTGATGCCCGCCGCATGCATGACGTGGAGCATGTAGTCCTCGTGTTGGATGAGCCTGCGAACCGACGTGAAGCGCTGTTCGTCCTCAAGCCGGCCGTACATGAGTGTCCGTCCGAGCTTGTATGCGCGATCCGAGCGCAGATGGCTGCGGGCATAGAGCTTGGCGAACAGATCGGGTCCGTCCTCGCAGGCAATGCGAAGCGGGGTGGATCCCGATGACCCCTGCAGCCCGACAGGCTTCAGGTCGGTGACGATGACGCCGAGTTGGCGGCGCAGGCCCAAGCGAATAGCGTCGCCGCGTACCCCTGTGACGTCGAGATGGGCCGACTTGCCCGTGCCGTAGGCAATCGGAAAGACCGTCTCGGGCGCAACCAGGCGGTACAGCACGAGGGTTACAGCAAGACCGACGGTGGCTCCGGCGAACACATCGGTCGGATGATCGACCGCGGTGTAGATCTGCGCGAACGCGAAGACAACCAAGACCAGGCCAGAGGCGATGTACCAGTAGCGCCGCCATGGCACGGCCGGCAACAAGCTCAGGCCCGAGGCCACGAGCACGCACGTGAGCAGCGCAACCGGCCTCGACGGCTGAGCAAAGCCTTCCCAGTCGCCGATCTGGGTGAACCCCAGCGGCCTCGGGCGGTCGATGAAAGTGGTCACCCATGTAACGATCCCGCCGATGATGGCAAGTGACGCGATCAGCAAGAGGGCGTGTCGTATCCGTCTTGCTGCCAATGCCCCAGCGAGTGCGCCCCAACCGATGATGATCGTGGCCCAATGAGTGCCGATTTCATTGACGGTCTGCATGGTCGGGGTGAGCCAACTCGTGCGGTTGTCGACGATCGGGGCCATGAGGTCGAGGTCGAGCTCGGTGATCCATATCGCAGGCGCGTCGTACAAGAAGACCCAGGCCCAGATCAGCGCCCAGCCGACGAAGGCCACGAGCGCGGCAACCGCCGTCTTGTTCAGGTGCTTCGGCAGCGGAGGGGGTTCTCCTGATGGACGACGGCGACGACCATGGCGTGATCGATCAACTATTGCCATGTCAGCCATGTTCATCAGTTTCCCAGGTCATGGGACAATGCGACCGTGCGACGGCTCGACTCATAAACCACGGCCTCGTGGTCGACCGAGTTCGCCAGCGATGATCCGCGGCCACATGAGCGTTGCGACCGCCTCTAGCGCTCTGGCTCGTTCGCCTGGAGCGCTGTCTCGCGTGAGTGGGGGTCGTACTCCCCGGGTGCGATGCCGGTCAGGTCGAGGAGGTGTTGGCGTTCGGCTCCGGTGCGTCTGGCCGTGACGACCAAAAGGACGCTGGGTAGGACGAGGAGCGAGACGAGGAGAGAGAAGAAGATCATCACTGCGGTGAGTGTGCCGAAGGTGACGAAGATGGGCATGGGAGCCAGGGCCATCACCGAGAAGCCGATGATCGATGAGAGCGCCGATACGGCCAAGGCGCCGCCGGTTGCTTCGCCGGCTCGGCGCAAGGCCGGGAAACGACTGGGTTCGTACTCGAATTCTTCTCGAAAACGCATGGTGAAGTGGGTCGAGTAGTCGATGCCCACGCCGACGGCGATCGCCGCGATGGTGGCGGTGACGACGTTGATCTTGTAGTCGGCCCACCACATGAACCCGTACACCCAGCCCACGACTAGCAGGATCGGGATGATCGCTGCCAGGGCGTATTTGATCGAGCGCATGAAGGCGGCAGCGAGCAGAGCGCACAGCATGAGTGCGACTGGCAGTGCCAAGAGCATGGCTTTGGTGAATGCGTCGAGGCTGTCTTGTGATGTGATGGCTTCACCAGAGACACTGACGACGGCCAGGGCGGCTCCGCCTTCCGAGGCCTCGAGCGTGGCCGCGGCGTCATCGAGTCCGGCACGGGCATCGAGGATGATTGCATCGTCGTTGAAGGTCGGGATGCCGACTTGCACGAGGGTCGCGTAGGTCCCGGCCCCGTCGGTCCACACGAGTTCGGTCACGCTGTCAGGGGCATAGGCCTCGAAGCCATCATCGGTGGTGATTCCATCTGTCAAAGCGAGGTCATAGATAGCGGCGACCTGCGCGGGCGAGTCTGGGAAACCATCGCCATCTGCATCGGTGACCTCAACGCCGGCGGTTGCCAGTGCCACCGGAGAAGCGACCGCGGTGCGCACGATCGTCACGGCGTTGTCTTGTTGCAAGTTCACGTCGCCGTTCAGGTCACGCGATAGGTACTCGTCGTCCGCTGCTGCTTCGTCTGCGTCGAGCTGAGCGACGACGTCATCGAGCGCGATCAACGTGTCGGGTTGAGTGAGATCACCTTCGACGTAGATGTACCCCGACCCGACTCCGCTGCTTTCAGCGAAGTGTTCGTCGAACAGCTCGAGGCTCTGGATCGGGTCACTGTCCTCGGGGAAGAAGTCTGTGAACGAGAACTTCGTCTCGACCTGGGTGAACGCGAATCCGCCCAAGATGGCGAGGACGATCGTGACCGGGATGGTCACCACTCGCCAGCGGGCTAGGAAGTGGACCACGTCACCTGCCGCCTTGAAGCCGTGCCCAGCGCCCTTGATCACGGTGCCGGTGGGCTCGCCCGCCGCGGCCGCCTTGGCGTAGAGCCGGCGGGTCCGCCGGATCGGGAGATAGATGAACAGTGGCAAGAACACGAGGAGCGCAACCGCACCGATAATCGGCTCGCCCACACTCATTGCCACGACGATCCCCGCGAACAGCGTCATCACGATGAACCCGAACTTGTAGCGGATCATCAAGCCCCGTTCGAGTGGCGGATCACCGACTGTGTCTTCGATGGTCAGCAGCCACCTGGGCACGACCAGACCGAGGATCACGAAGGCAACGAGCAGTGCGATGGCGGTGCCGATACCGAATTGCACGATCGCCTGGATGCCGGCGACCCCGTTGGAGACGAAAGCCGCAGCCGAGGAGATGACCGCCAAGAACAACGCAGGGAACACCAGGGTCAGACCGATGGGATATGACTTATCGCGGCTGAGCCCGGCCACCTGTTGTTCGCGGGCTCGACCACTGGCGTGTACGAAGAAGTCGACACCGAATGCGATCACCGAAATCGGCGCGATGAATCCCAACAGCAGCCCTCCCTCGAGCCCCAGGATGGTGTAGATGGCGCTGGACCAAAGCATCGTGATCGACAGGCCCACGCCAACCAGCGCCGCAGCCCAATACGAACGCAACAAGGCACCGACCAGCACCAGGATGCCCACCACCGCCAACAACACGAACGGCATCGAGCCAGCTAGCTGCTCTTCGGACGTCAGCCCCACGTCGATCGCGACGCCCAACGTCCGGTTGGTCGCTTGGTCACCCTGCAACTCGGCCTGCACGTCGCGCAGGAACTCCTCACCCTCGAGCCCGACGTCGCCGAAGCCGTCCGCTTCGGTGTCACGACCCCCGAAGCTCGTCAGGTCAAAGACCACCGTCGCACTGAACGCCGGCGCCTCCCACACCACGATCTGTTGCCCGTTAACCTCGCCAACCCGACTCGTAGCAAGCTGTGAAAGCGTGTCACGCAAAGGGCTGCCCACGGCATCCTCACCAAGGATCTCAGCCAAGGCGATCTTCACGTCCGCATCGCTGGCCGCCTCTAGACCGTCTGGCAAAACATCGTCTACCTCGTCGGCGAGCGAGAAGACCCCATCAACCTCTTCACCCAGCTCGGAGCGGAACTGGACAGCCAGATCGGTGCTGAGCTCCTCGTTTGAGCGCAACGAGTCGGAGTTCTGCTCAAACTCAAAAAGCACATCACGGGTGAGCGCATCCCCGCCGTCATTGGCCTCGACGATGAACAAAGCGCCATCGATCGGCGACGAATTTACAAACCGCTCGTCCACCAGATCCCGGGTGTCGTAGATCTCGCCAGAGGGATCGAAATTCGGCTCATCCTGAGAACGGTTCATAGCCAGCGGCACGGCCACGATCGTCAACACCGCAATGCCGATCGTGACGACTTTGACGTGGGTATTGATCCAGTTGAAAAACGCAGCGGTGCGGCCGTCTTCGTCTGCGGTTCGTTCGTTCCCCATATGGTTCCCCTGTTGTCACGCCAGATCGTCTTGGCTTAGCGCCTGGCCAAATCGGTCGTCATTACTTTCGCAGGGATAGATGTGTCGAGCCATTCCGCGAGGTCCCGACAGTCGCCGATGAGCGTTTCGATGGCGGCACACGCCGTTGCTCAGTGGGTCTGGTGGAGTGCGCCTG
>JADFOM010000174.1 GCA_022562835.1 Acidobacteriota bacterium
CCTGTCGAGGCCACCCGCTATCACTCGTTGGTAGTGGACCCCAACACCGTGCCAAGCCAACTCGAGGTCACGGCGCGAACGTCTGACGGCACAATCATGGGTTTGCGTCATCGGGACATGCCCGTTGAGGGTGTGCAGTTCCACCCGGAGTCAATACTGACCGTGGGCGGTCACGACCTGCTGCGCAATTTTCTCGAAATTCCGCTCGGCGCGTCGGACTGACCCGCCGCGCAGCGAGTTCAACTCGCCGAACCCCGACGACGGCTACTCAAGTGTTTGGGGGCGAAGGTGGCTGGGTTACCGGCGCCTGAGTCGTCGTCGTCTTGGGCGGCTTCTTCGTCGTAGTGGTCACTGGGATCGGATTACCGACCTCTATCGTGACCTCAGAGCCCGTCGCGACACTGACCCCAGCGCCAGGCGACTGGGAGATGACCCTTCCTACGTTCGGACTGGTCTCGGGGACATCGACCTTTACGACGACCGGCACGAGACCCTCAGCGGTGATAGTCGCCGTTGCGCTATCGGCCTGGAGACCCTCGACGCTCGGCACCAGGACTTGCGGTATTCCCGAAGAGACCACGATCGTTACTGGGGCGCCGCATGAGAGCGGGGTGTTGGCGGGGGGGTCGGTCCTGATCACGGTGCCCTCCTCGACGCTACTGGAACCCTCCTCGTCCACCTGTTGCTCGAAGTCGGCTCGCACGACGGCTTCGATGGCATCACTCGACGGCTGACCGACGACGCTGGGCACCGTGCATGTGCCGGGCCCCTCAGAGACGATCAGCTCGACGCTGTCACCTGCCTTGACCTTGGTTCCCGGCGGCGGGTTCATGTCGATGACCTGTCCGATTGGCTTATCAGGGTCGACGCGGGTCGTGATCGTCACGATCAGGTCCTGTTCGGCGAGGAAGTCGCGCGCAGCAGTTGAGTCCTTGCCGATCTGGCTGACGAGCTCGAACTCGCCGCTCGGCTTGGATACCGTCAGCACAACTTCGCTGTCGATGTCAACGAAGGTCCCTGCCTCGGGATTCTGACGAAACACATTGTTTTCGGGAACGTTCGCGTTCTCCTCGAACCTGGGTACAACAACAAGTCCATCAGCCTCGAGGATCCTCTGAGCCTCTTCGAGTGGAAGATCGGTGACACGCTCTAGTTCGACCTGCTCGACGCTCGGCTCGTCATCACCGCCGACGAGAGTCGCCCGCAATGCCAACAGAAGTCCGATCAGCACAGCGATCAGAACGACGAACGAGACTGCGAAAACCGCTGATCGGCGCCACCCGTCATCGCGAGGCGGCACGGTGTAGTAGGTACCCGACGGCGGTCCCGCGGCCTGGGGGTAGCCGCCCGCCGGTGTGACAGCACCCACAGCAGCCGGCGACACCGTGGTCAATTGGTCCTCTGGGCCCGAAGCGGCGATGGCTGCGCCGGCGGCAACTCCTGCTGCGGCTGCACCTGGGGCAAGATCGTGCTGACCCTCGCGGTAGCGCCGCAGATCCGAGGCCAGCTTCGCTGCGCCGGAATAACGACGCTCGGGATCCTTGGCCATCGCCTTCATCATGATCGCCTCGAGCGAGGGGGCTATGTTGACGCCGAGCTCGGACAGTGGTCGTGGCTTCTCCTGGACGTGTTTGTAGGCCACCGACAATGGCGTGTCACCGGTAAACGGCGGCTTGCCGGTCAACATCTCGTAAAGCACAATGCCGAGGGAATAGATGTCGGAACGCTGATCGACTTTGTGGCCCTGCGCCTGCTCCGGCGAGAAATAGGTGGCGGTGCCCATCACCTGCCCGGCCTGGGTCAGATCGTTGTCGGTCCCAGCCGCGATCGCTGTCGCGATACCGAAATCGGCAACCTTGACCTCGCCCGTTGGTGAGACGAGTACATTGCCAGGCTTCACGTCACGGTGAACGAGTCCCTGTCGGTGAGCTGCGTCGAGCGCCATCGAAACATCGATCGCAATCTCAGCCGCCCGATCTGGATGGATCGGCCCCTCGGTGCGCAGTATCTCAGACAGGGCACGGCCCTCGACGTACTCCATGACGATGAAGTAAGTGTCGTTCTCCTCACCCCAGTCATACACGCCGACAACGTTCGGGTGGGTGAGAGTCGCGGCGGCCTGTGCCTCACGTCGGAAGCGTTCGACGAATGCGGGGTTGGAGGCGAATTCAGCGAACAGGACCTTGACGGCGACCTCACGATCGAGTGTTTGGTCGCGCGCCAAGAACACGTCGGCCATCCCGCCACGGGCGAGTTGACGTTGAAGTTCATAGCGCCCACCAAAAATGGTGGGTCCCTGCTGAGACATAGCAGACTATTCTAGCCCTTGACCGCGCTGTCAATGGAGCACCCTCACCTGTGTTCATCTAGGCGCGGCTCGATTGATTTTGCCGGTCGACCTCGTTCAGTCCGTCACGGGTTCGATGGGACGCAGCGCCTGCTCAAGAACTGCGCGAGCAATCGGAGCGGCAACACGGCCACCGGTCTGCTCGGACGCACCTTGCTGTGCCTCGACCAACACGGCGACCGCAACCGACGCTGGCTCACCGCTCGGTCCCGCGTAACCAATGATCCAGGCATGTGACTGCGGCTCTGGCGTTCCGAGCTGTGCCGTGCCCGTCTTGCCGCCTACGGTGAAGCCGTTGATCGCCAGCCCCGATGCCGTCCCACCTTTGACCACATCTTCCATAGCTATCTGTAGCGTCGCCGCCGTCGAGGGTCTTGTGGACTGAATCCACAACGAAGGTTCAGTCTCAGCTACGACGTCACCGGTCTGATCCACGGCGCGATCCATCACATAAGGCTTCATCATCAACCCGTCGTTGGCGATTGCGCCAGCCACCATCGCCATCAGGATCGGCGTGGCCTTGACATCATTTTGACCAATGGCGGCCTGCGCCAGCGTCGCTTGACTGTCGAACACCTCTGCGGGCTCACCGTTAGGCCCCGGAAAAGGATCCTCGACGTACTCGGTGATCGGTGCAACAAAGCTCCCGTAGTCGGTCGGAAAGTTCGACACGGCGGGAGCTGGCAGGTCGATCGGAAGTTCCCAGTTGAATCCGAACGCCTCTGCCATGTCGATCATGGGATTGGGCCCAAGCTGTTCTGCGGCCATCTGAGTGAACGCTGAGTTGCATGATCGACGCAGAACCTCAATCAACCGACCGCCACACGATGATCCCTCGAAGTTGGAAATGGGACGCGTGCTCAGCGGAGGTGTATAGGAGGTGACGGTTGGATAGACGGGATCGGCCAAGCCGACCGCTCCAGTCTCGAGTCCCGCTGCTGCGGTGATGACCTTGAACGTCGAACCCGGGAAGAAGATCTCTCGATAGAACTTCGGCAACAATGGGTTTCCGTCTGCTGCCAGCAGTTCCTGTCGGGCCTCTTCGGCCCGTGCAGCGTCGGGATCGGACAACTTCGACGGGTCGTAGTTGGGCCAGCTGTGTGCCGCCAAGATGGCTCCGGTCCGCGGGTCGATGGCAACCACGGAACCCTTGCGATCGCCGAGCGCGTCACGGGCAACCTGTTGCACATCGCGGCGCAGCGTGAGCTCTATGTCAGCGGTCAGGTCGCGTTCGTGCAGGATCGCCCCGAGGTCGGAGAATTTCTGTTTGTTGGTGTCGCCTGAGAGCAGATCGTCGTACTCGCGCTCGACTCCGTCCGCTCCAAAGTTGAATGAGAAGAACCCGCTGACATGGCCGAACAGATCGCCGGTTGGATAGGTCCGTTGCCGCTCGAATCGGGGATCGTCGATCTCTACAGTCGTTGCCAGCAATGCTCCATCGGCACTGACAATGTCCCCGCGACGCTCGTCAAAGTCGTCGTACAGCGGTCGGGTGTTGTTCGGATCGTTGTTAAGTCGCTCTGCGCCGAACAACTGGATGATGTTGAGCTGTACGAACAACGCCCCATACAACAGGATAAAAACGGTGGCCAGGCGGCGTATCTGGACGTTCACGCCACAGACTCCGTCGGTTTCTCCGACGCCGCCAGCGCAACCTGATCGGCACCGCCTTCAACCTCGTCGGACAATCTGACGAGCAGGGCCAACAACACGTAGTTCGCAAGCAGTGACGAGCCACCATAGGAAACGAAGGGCAGGGTGATACCCGTCAAGGGAACCAACCGGATCACTCCACCGATGATTATGAAGGCCTGGACTCCCACCAGTGTCGTCAGGCCGACCGCGAGGAGTTTGTCGAAGGTTCGCGAAGCGCGCACCGCGATGCGAAGACCCGAACCGATCATCAAGAGGTACGCGATGAGGATTGCGGTGCTGCCGATCAGTCCGAGTTCCTCGCCAATCGCAGCGAAGATGAAGTCGGTCTCCACCTCAGGTATGCGGTCGGGTTGGCCCAACCCGAGACCAGATCCGGTCAAGCCGCCATCGGCGAGCGCGAACGCCGCTTCAACCGTCTGAAAGCCCTCGTCTTTGGCGACCGACCACGGATCTATCCAGGTAGAGATTCGCTCCCTGACATGGTCGAACTGCGCCCATGCGAAATAGGCCCCCGCAGAAAACAGTGCGGTCCCCAGAAGGACGTAGGAAACCTTCTCGGTAGCTACCCACAACAGCACGACAAACATCGCAAAGAACAGGAGCGACGAACCGAGATCCTTCTCGGAGATCATCACCAGCACCGAGATGCCCCAAGCGAGAATGATCGGCCCGAGATGGCGCGGCTCGGGAAGGCGGAGGCGGCCAATCCTGAACGTGGCCTGTTGCAGCAGCTCGCGCTTATCGGTCAGATAGGCGGCAAAGAAGACTGCCAAAGCGAGCTTCGCGAACTCGCCGGGCTGGAAGTTGACCGGCCCAATGCTCGCCCAAATTCGGGCCCCGTTTATCTCGCGTCCAATGCCAGGAATCAACGGGACAATCAACAAGAACAGGCCGATCACCGCGAGGATGTACCGATATCGCTCGAGCGAGCGCACACGTCGAACGAACAACAGGACAGCGACGTACGCGGCGATGGAGACCGCAACCCAGTTCGCCTGAAGGCCTGGCAGATCGGCCGCGTCATCGCCGAGGTCGCCCGCAAGCCGGGCGATCATCACATAGCCGAGGCCGTTGAGTAACGCAGCAAGCGGCAACAGCACAGGATCTGCCCGTGGCGCCAGCCAGCGGTTGGCCAGGTGGGCGAACAGCAACAATCCGATGACCACACCAAGAAAGGGACCGATGTTCGCTGGAACCGAGGCCGACCAGCCCAGGCTTGCGAGCACATAGGCGCCGCCCGTGATTGCCGAAGCGAGGACGATCAGGCCGAGTTCGGCACTCCGTCTTCGGGATTTCACGGTGCGATGGAATCGACCAGGCGCTCAGCCTGGGTGAGCGAGTCCAACTCATGTTCGGACTCGACGTCGCTGCGTCCTGCTTCATCCAGATCTCCGATAACCAGTCCGGTGCGTTTCTCAACCGTCGGGTTGAACCACAACACCGCAGCGGGACGACCCTTGTAGATCACGACCGATTCGCCATCGGAACCAACGAAGTAGCCGCCACGCATGTAGGCACCGAGCGCTCCAAGCCCTCCCAGCACAATCACAACCAAGAGCGTCAGGAACAAGACGACTCTCCAGGAGAACCAGCGTCGAAGAGCCTTGGGCTCATCGTCGGACGTACCTTCCCCTCGCCAAACCGCAGGGTCGGCGGCCACGTCGGGAGCCTCCTCATCGCGATGCCTGGTCGCATCTTCCGCCGCGTCGACGTCGACGATCTCAGCTAGCACAACTGTGACATTGTCGCGGCCACCGGCCTCGTTCGCGAGGCGGACAAGCTCCGC
>JADFOM010000175.1 GCA_022562835.1 Acidobacteriota bacterium
AACAGCACCTCGTCGGTGTGCTGTCCCGCGTGCGGAGGCGGACGATCGATCGATGCCTCGGTCCGGCTGAAGCGCGGTGCGGGGGCTGGCTGTGTCACGCCCGCGACCTCCACGAACGTCTTTCGCTCGACGTTATGGGGATGAGAGGGTGCCTCGGCCATCGATAACACCGGAGCGAAACATACATCGGACCCTTCGAGAAGCTCGCACCACTCATCACGCGTCTTGGTGCGCACACGTGCCGCCACCACCTCCTTGAGCTCAGGCCAACGCTCCCTCTCCATCTGCGGGAGCTCTTGGGCGGTGAAACCGAGTTTTTCGAGCAGTTCCGCGTAGAACTGCGGTTCGATTGAACCAATCGAGATGTACTCGCCGTCGGCGCATTCGTACACGTCATAGAAGTGAGCGCCGGTGTCCAACATGTTGGTGCCTCGTTCGTCATCCCAAATTCCACTGGCACGGAAACCATGGATGAAAGTTGCGAGGGTGGCTGCACCGTCAACCATTGCGGCGTCGACGACCTGCCCCTGGCCTGACGAGCGTGACTCAACGAGCGCGCTGACCAGCCCGAAAGCCAACATCAAACCCCCGCCACCGAAGTCACCTAAAAGGTTGAGTGGTGGCGTCGGCGCCTCACCGGCACGGCCGAGCGCTGAAAGTGTGCCCGACAAAGCGATGTAATTGATGTCGTGGCCCGCCGTGTGCGCGTATGGGCCGGTTTGACCCCACCCGGTCATGCGGCCGTAGATGAGTGCCGGGTTGCGAGCGAGACAAACGTCGGGTCCAATGCCGAGCCGTTCTGCCACTCCTGGACGGAACCCCTCAAGACACAGTTCGGCCTTTTCGATGAGTTCGAGGACCAGTTCGACACCCTGGGGATCCTTGAGGTTGACACCGATCGAGCGTCGGCCACGGTTCATGAGGTCGCCCGAAGGCACCTCTGGGTCGTTACCGCGAACCTTGTCGGCCCTATCGACTCGGATGACGTCAGCGCCGAGATCGGCTAGCAACATCGCACAGAATGGACCGGGCCCGATGCCCGCAATCTCGACGACCTTCACACCCTTGAGTGGACCCATCAGGGCCACATCCCTTCGTTTAGACGCAGCGGCAGGCTAGCTGAGCTGTAGAGAGTTGTTAGCCGAAGACCTGCCCCGAGTTCTGAGCGCTAGCGAAGAACTCGAAGGAACTCCCGAGGCCCGCCGGGCCGAAGAGTTCCCCCGGTCAGAGCTTCACAGTTGACGCTGCTAGTGAAGTGATCGCCTCGACGATCTGAGACCACGTCTGTACCGGCAGTTCGTGCCCCATGTCGGCGATCGTCAGCAACGTTGCAGCAGGGATCAGCTCAGCGGTCCGCGCGCCGCCATCCTCTCCGACCAGCGCATCCGCGTCGGCATGAATGACCAAGGCGGCAACATCGAGGCTAGCCAGACCCTCGGCACGAGGCCCGCTGGCGAGGATTGCCGCCGTGTGACGCGCTGAGCCAGCGGGATGGTGGGCACGGTCATAGAACCCGGCGAGCTGAGCACGCGATGCATCCTCGTCCCAATAGGCCTCCGACGCCCAGATCTTGCGCCCAGCCAAGTCCGACTCAATCACCGCCTCTCGCCCGTCGGGAGCTGGCAGCAGAAGCGCTGCGAGCGCTTTCGGAGTTGGTTCGCCGACACCACGTTCCCCTGTGTTCGATGCAATTGACGTAAGGCTCGCGACTCGGTCTGGGTGTTCGATGGCAACGGTCTGTGCGATCATTCCACCCATCGACATGCCGACGACATGTGCCTCACCAATGCCCAGGTCATCGAGCACGGCGATCGAGTCTGCCGCCATGTCCGAGAGCAGGTAGGCGGGTTCGTCGCCTTCGTGATCATCGAAGTACGAACTCAAGCCAACGTCGCGATTGTCGAATCTCACAACATGAAATCCCCGATCCACGAACGACTCACACAACTGCTCGGGCCACGACAGGAGCTGGGATCCATGGCCACTGATCAGCAACAACGTTGGGTCGGCACCGTCGCCAAAAGTCTCATAGTTGATCGAGACGCCCTTGTTGTCCGCGAGTGCATTCGTTGTGATCGGCATCGCACCAATCTTGCCGACAACGACCGTCGATGCCACCGCGCACCGTCTAGAACATTGCGGCCGTAGCGGTTGACCAACTGCTACGGACCGGCAACCATCGTTCCATGAGCGATGACGTGACGACTGTGGATCGAGTCCTGACTACGACGCGTGCTGTGCGTCGCCGGCTCGACCTTGAGCGTCCGGTGCACAACGACGTGATTTTCGAATGTATCGATATCGCCGAGCAAGCCCCGACCGGCGGAAATCTCGGCAGCCGTCGATGGCTCGTTATCCGTGACCCGAACGTGAAGTCTGCGATCGCAGAGCAGTACAGGTCAGTTTCAGACCTCGTGTTCGCGAACCTCGGCGACAGCGCTTCACCGGTCATGGTTTCGGCCAAACATCTCGCCGACCACCTTCATGAGGTACCTGCAATCGTGATCGCCACCATCCACGGCGAACACGACGGCTCGGGGAACCCGGGTTTGTTCGACTCGGTCATCCAGGCGGCATGGAGTTTCTGCCTTGCGTTGCGTGCCCGAGGACTCGGCAGCGCGTGGACAACCATGCATCTGAACCGCGGCGAAGAGATCGCAGACGTACTAGGGATTCCTGACGGTGTCACGCAGATCGTCCTGCTGCCGGTCGCCTACACAGTCGGCAATGACTTCAATCGTGCACCGCGCCGACCGGCCAGCGAGATCACATATGTCGATCACTGGGGCTACACGACAGCGACAGCGCCCGGCGACACGATCGACCTCGACGACGAACCTGGCGTGACCGCCGAGATCGACATCACAGCCACCCCGCGACATATTTGGGAGCTGATCTGTGATCCGAACACACCCGCCGCGTTCGACAACGAACTCCAGCACGCGCAATGGCTCGACAAACCCGGTCTCGGGGCGCGTTTCGTCGGACACAACCGCATCCGCGACGTCGCTGACTGGGAGACGACCAACTACATAGCGCACTACGAGCCTGGCCGAGTGTTCGGCTGGCACGTCATGGATCTCGACGAACCCAGCGCTCGATGGACCTTCGAGATTGAACCGCTAGGTGGGATATGCCGTCTGCGCTACCGCATGATCATGGGCCCGGGCCCTTCGGGCACATCTGCTGCGATGCGCAAGGCCCCAGCGAAGGCAGAATCGATTCTTGCAGGTCGTCGTAAGGTCATCGCCGCAAATATGACGATCACACTCGAGGGAATAAAGAACCTCGCCGAGGCCGATAGCTCACGTTGAGGACTTCGTAACGTGCGTGTTGACAGACGTTCCTCGGTCCACGCCGAACCACGGTGTCAGACACCGCGCGCCTTGTGCTCGGTGTCAAACCACGGTGTCAGACACCGAGCGCAGAAACCAGCGGTGTCAACGCGCGCCTTGCGCTCGGTGTCTGACACCACAAAGCCAAACCACCGACGATCACCGGACAATACAGCGACGGATCGGGGCTAAAGTGCCACCAAACAAAGGGAGACGACAATGAGTCGTGACGGCATCGCCGGACTTGAGATCACGCATCGATCCGATATCGAACCGATTCTTCACTCGCTAAGTGATGAAGAATGGGAACTGCCGACCGCCTGCGAGGGCTGGCGTATCCACGAGGCCGTGGCACACATGACCTCCAACATGAAACTGTTCGTCGACCCGGAGCCGATGCCCGAACCCGAGCCCGGAGCGGGACCTCCCGGTGCCGAGGAGATCGCTGAACTGCTGCTCACCGAGCGACGCGGTTGGACTCATGGACAGGTTCTCGACGAGTACGACGCAGTTCTAGACGGCTTCCTGGCAGCGTTGGGTTCATTCCAGGACGAACCGATGGCATCGACTGTGACCGACCTAGGCGACCTCGGCGAACACCCGATGCACATCTTTTCGAACATGTTTGTGTTCGATCACTACTGTCACCTCCGCATCGACATGCTCACCCCGGGCGGCGCTCTCGAACGCGAGGTGGCTCCCGCCGACGACCTACGCATCCTTCCCGGCATCGAGTGGATGTTCGCTGGGCTCCCGGCCATGTGCAGCGATACCTTGACCGTCGTCGACAAACCGCTGCGGATCGACCTGACCGGTCCCGGCGAGAGCACTTGGACGATAGAGCCCCCGGTCGAGGGCTCGACGCTCGTCAACGTGACGGGCGCGAGCGACGATGCGGCTGCGGTCGCAACCTCGAGCGCTCACGACTTCGTTAGCTGGGGTACCAAACGCAGCGACTGGCGTGATGCGGTGACGTTGAGTGGCGACTCGCAGTATGCCATCGCGGTACTCGACGCCATCAACGTGATCTGAGGTTGTTCTCTACATCCGGTCGAGCAGTTCCTTCTTCTTTGCGGCGTATTCTTCCTCGCTCAGCAGCCCGTCCTGGCGGAGTTGATCAAGCTCTTTGATCTGCGCGGGAACCGACGGACCAGACGGTTGCGAAGCCGACACGGCGCCCGCCATGGCGTCCCCCATGCGACCGACGCGACGAGCTTCGAAGGCCTCCATCTGCGCATAGATCTCTGACTGCACCTTGGACGGACTGCGCACGTCAGGAATTACCTGCTGACCGCCCTCGCCAGCCGATTCGACCATCAGCGAGCCAGCGCCGATCATGCGTTCGAACGCACCCTGCTCGAAAAACACGGTATTGATACGGTCGACCGGGATCTCCATTCCCTTCTTCGACACAACACCTGTGCGCGTAATAACGCGCTCGTTAGTGATGACGAAATTGGTGCTGCGCCACTGTGCGTACTTGATGCCAAAGTACCCGAGGGCAATCAGCAACAACAGGCCGACGATGCTGTTCACCCATCCGTAATAGTCGTTCAAAACCGCGATGAGACCTAGAACGACGGCGAGGCCCAGCAAGGACCCAGACTTGACGATGTACCACCAATGAGGAACGAGATCGAGCACGATCACTTCATCGTTGGACAGGAGATTCGGAGGAAAGGCCACGAGGCGAGCTTAGGCCAAGGCGGTGTCGGTGTGCTCGGGTAGTCTCGCCGGGTGTCTGCCAAACCACCCGAAGCACCGAGCGCTCTCGCCAGAACCGCCGTAACGCTCAGCCCCGAAGCAGAACTGACCCTTGGCGGGCTCAACGAGGAACAACACCTCGCGGTCACAGATCCACACACGCCGCTCGCCATCATCGCTAGTGCCGGGGCTGGAAAGACACGAGTGCTCACCCGCCGCGTCGCGTACCAAGCCGAGATCGGCGCGATCGAGCCCGACCACACCCTCGTTCTCACATTCACGCGCAAAGCCGCCGGCGAGCTGCGCGGTCGACTAAGAGATCTTGGGCTCCGCACGCCGATTGCCGCCGGCACCTTTCATGCGGTGGCCTACGCGCAGCTGCGCCGCCGCTGGGAAGACCATGACGTCAAACCCCCAGACCTGCTGGACCGAAAGGTCGGGTTCGTCGCTCGGCTCCTCGGGCGCAACGAGTCGATCACACCCTTGGACATCGTCACCGAGATCGAATGGTCCAAGGCCCGGATGATCCACCCCGACGCTTACATCGAGGCGCTCGAGACCCATCGTCGACGCGCACCCGGCGGCAACCCCGAACGCATCGCCGAGTTCTACGACACCTACGAACGGTCGAAACGAAAGGCCAAACTCGTAGATTTCGACGATCTTCTCGCTATCTGCCGTCGACATATGCTCGACGACGCCGAGT